>JBIKLJ010000285.1:0-5496 GCA_044359895.1 Pirellula sp. | reverse complement strand
TGCCAAAACTCAGCACGAGAGGAACGCTTTGAACTTTCCATGGTTGAACTCCTGGATTCGAGGAAACAAAACCCTCGAAAATACCAGACCATGCAAGATGCGGTTCAACGGACGCTCACCTTGTGATCACTTTGGACTAGCTTATCGAACGAAAACGTACTCGTGTTTCGACAGAAAACAAGGTTGGTGCGTCGCAACAGAAGCTATCTGGCAATTGTCAAATCATTGCCCCAGCGAGTAACGCTCTGCAAATGGCAATTTCAACCACCCGTCAAGAACGGAACGCAACTAAAACCAAGTTCTGGATCAACCTGGGAGCCATTCACTCGTCCTGATCGACGAGAAAAATTGGTCTAGAATGTCGAGATCTGCCTTTCTCGGACGCATTTCCGAATCTCCTTTTCCAGCAAGAACTCTTAAGTTCGAAGGCTCCTGATTTGGCATCGGGCTAGGACCTTGATGCGGAATGAAGTTGATCCGCTTGTTATTGGAAGACTCGAGGAGATACTCAGAGGATACCAATTCACCTGTAGTTGACTGACGCTCTTTTCTTCGATCGCCGGTAATCGTCATTGGTGGAACAGTCGGGGGGGCCGCAACAAATCCCGACGGAGCAGACGGAGCAGGAAGTGATCCTGGAGCGAGAATAGGTGCCACAATTCCCGCAGTTTGCTGATTCGAGCGAACGATTCCCGTATCCGTCGCGTTCACTCGACCATCGCGATTCAAGTCGTATATGTTCAAAATGGATGCTGAATTATCGGCAGTAGACTGGTTGCTTCGTACAGCCCCTGTGTCGGTCGCATTCACTCGTAGTCTGGTAGAGGTGTTTCCAGTATTCACGTCTCCTATCACGTTTCCAAAATAGAAAACGTCGTTCGTGAGCAACTTGGTTGTATTGTCTGCTAAGACGGTTACTCGCAACCAAGTATTTTGAAGGGTATTGTCCGGGAAAGTGATTTGAACCCGAGCCGATGAACCTGTGCCCACAAAACCAAGAACAGTTACGTTTGGAATCGCAGCCGAAGGCAATGCAGCGAACCCTCCCGCAGAAATTCCATTCCATTGAGCAAACCGCATGCTAGAAAGCAATTGCGAACCCGTTGTGCCGGCTGGTAATCCTGCGATATCAACGACAATGCCATTCAGTCCAAGTGAGTAGTTTGTATAGTTCGCAAAACTTGACGACTGCCCAGGCAGCAAAGGAGTCTTGTCGCTTGCTGGTCCGCTACTGGCGCTCGCGCCGGTCGCTCCCTTGTAAAATGCTCCTCGCGTTGCAATGACCGTATGGACGTTGATAGCCACTTGACCTATCGCTGTTGCACCAAGCTCATCTCGAATCGTGTAAGAAAAAGTCGCTTGACCAAGGTAACCTATGGGGGGCGTGTATCGGATTTTGCCTGCTTCCAAAACAGCAGTGCCAATCGATGCCGCCCCGATGCTTTGAATTGCTAGTAGATCCGAATCGGCATCCGTATCGTTCGACAAAACATCCACCAAAACCGAGCTGTTGAACCCAGCATTTGCATTGTCAGTAACCGCAACTGGCGATCGATTTGGAACCACATTCCCTGTGATGGCATACATGCCAATGGATCCATAATCCGAATAGCCTTCGTCGCCTGATATCGCAGCCTTTCCAACCCCATCGACGACCAATGTGTAGAACCCCTTGGGGACACTCAGCGTTAATGTAGCATTTGGGGCGCCGACGGGGTTCACGGTGGCGATGGTTGTCCCGGCCGAGTTAATCAGGCTGATTTCGACATCCAAGTTGGCCTTTCCCGTGGAAAAGTCGAACGGACTCGCGTTGAGAGTAATGCTGCCCGACTGCGTTCCAAAACGAAAAGCATCCTTATCCGACCGAGTTGCAATAATTCCAGTACCTGCAATCGCGCCACCCGTTCCGGCAATCAACTGGGTTGCTGTTGCGGGATTGCCGCCGTGATCGTCGATGACCAAATTGACTCCCTGACTGATGATGTCAAGGTCGTCCTCTTGATTGTTGGCATTGGCGTATTCTCCTTGACTCCATTGCGATAGACTCTTGTAGTACCCAACTCCCATAAGCGGAGCCCAACCGGTGGCTCCCGATCCGTGACCCTGGTAATAACCTTCGGATGGATCGCGTCCATCATGCCCCAATCCGAATGCATGCCCCACTTCGTGTGATACCGCCTCGGCGATGTATTTCGGAAATCCACCCCCCAAATTGTTCGAAAAAGCCCAAACAGGGGACCCATCGGTCCAGTACCAGCTTCCGATATAGGCCACACCTCCCGAAGGCGGAAACCACTTCGCTCCAGTTGTTGCATCGGTCTCGGTGCTGATGATGACTCGGATCGCTTGCTCGCCAGCAGTGAAGATGCCTGCACCGGGATATTCCGTTGTTACATCGACTTGGAACGGCGCATAATCTTCCGAAACGCGAGCCCAGACCTCTTGAATAGCTGCAAGCTCCGACGCGCTGAAGGTGGTCAGGTCTGCGTCGGTTGAAAACGCCGGAGCATGGATGGTGTTGCCTGTGTTGAAATTGTCCCCATAGTTTTGGTTGTTCCAGGCAGTGCCCGAAACCATCTCGCCATCAAAATCAAGATAGATCTTTTTGCTAAAGCTCGGATTGGAATGGTATACAGGAACAATCAAGCCTGCTGGAGGGGATGCCGTCCCGATCCCTCCTCCTACACTCCCCGCCGAACTTGAACCCGAGCTGCTAGGCGATTCAAGCCGCAAAGGCTCAGCCGAAGATCTAGACGCATTACTCCAAACCTGATCAACGTGCGCCCCATTTAAAGCAGACCCATCCAATAAAACGACACCATCATAATGGTATGCCAAACCTCGCTGGTCAAATCGCAACGTACCATCATCATGATGCGGATCTATCGTTTGAGGCCTTGCATACGCCTGTGACTGCAAATCAAAGGACGAATCAAAAACGAACCGCGATTCGAGCGTCTCAAATCTCAACGATCGTCTCATCACTTGCCGACCCCAAGACGAATTCTGGACACGATGAGATCTCATGATAGCATCTCGTAAAGTTGTACCAAACACAATTGGATTTGACGCTCGTGAGAGCATCGGACACTTCAGTTGCTACCGACCCAGCGTAAATCACATGTACTAAGAACGACTTGTGATTGTCGGTAGTTGCCGGTACGTCAAGACAGTAAAAACATATCCTTACATTTTACATTGCAGAGCGAAAAGGGCAACAAACTGAACTCAATGAAATCGAACGCAATTCTTGAAACAGTCTAAGCTAGAAACAAAAAAAGGCTTCGCAATGGAAAAATCCACAACGAAGCCTTTCGCAATTCTCTTCAAAGAACTGATTCGGATTGCATCGAACCGTCCATTTTTCGGCAGCTTAGGCTATCGCCCAAGCATTTCTGAAACTAGGCAATCGCCTTCTTCTTCATTCGACGACGACCATACCAAAGACCTGTCAAACCTAGGCCCGCAGTAAGCATTGAGGTCGGCTCAGGAACAGCAGTGATCGTAAATGTTCCCCCTGAGAAAGTTCCAATGTTTCCGTCAAGGTCTGCGTTTGTAATGTTGATGTTATATGTACCACCTGCAAGCCCAGTCGTATCGATTGCCAAAGTTGCAAACAATTGGTTCGCAGCAGGAAACAACTGCGAAGCATTAAACTCAATACTAAGATTGGCCAGCGAGTTGTTACCAGGGTCGCGAAGGAAACTTGATCCAGCAACATTAATATTGCCATTACCAATCATTCCAGGTAGGCCGAAAGTTCCAGCATTCGGACCAGTGAAAATCCCACCACTCAAAGAAAAGTCAACTGTTGAAACAATGCCAGAGTCTGCTGCATCACCCAGAGCAAGAACATTTACGTTCAACAATGTTCCCGCAGCAACCGGAGCACCCGGCGAAACGACTGACAACACAATTGCAGCGTTTGCAGACGAAGCAAACATCACAAATCCCGCTAACAAACCTAAAACACCACCGATGAATTTCATGACACAGTCTCTCTAAAAAGTTTCGAAAACTAAACTAAACAAATACTTTTCTACAACTTAAACTTCCTACAGGTTCTTCCAAATGGACGCAAAGTAATTATCGAGGTTCGCAAGTCTATCTTCCGTGCTCAGTTCCGAACCCGAACCGATACCAACCTGGACGTTACTCTCGACGTCGCGATTGTAAGCACCATTCGTTGTGTTTGCTACCAAAACAGGTCCTAAATCCGATTTTTTCGTCAAACCTTCACTAAACGGTGCTGGTTCTGTCGCAAAAAGGCTTTCGTTTGTTGTTCCCTTCGTGGGAACGACAGGTGCTGCCAAACCGCCAGGAAGGGTGCCGCTCGGTCCAAATCCAGCAGGCCCGATTGGTCCAGGTATCGTAATTGGGGCAACGATACCCGCGGTTTGCTGGTTCGAGCGTACTAGACCCGTATCCGTCGCATTGACTCGACCATCCCGGTTCACGTCGAAAATGTTGGTTACAGGAGCCGAGTTCGCAGCCGTTGACTGATTGCTTCGGACTGCACCCGTATCTGTCGCGTTCACTCGCAATCGCGTCGCAATATTGCCCACGTTGAAATCCCCAATCACATTACCGAAGTAGAACACATCATTAGCAGTCAGTGCAGTCGTTAGGCCAGCTACCACGGTCACTCGCAACCAAGTGTTCTGAACCGTGTTATCAGGAAACTGAATTTGAACTCGTGCTGAACCACTTGCCCCAGCACCACTTACGATCGTCACTGTTGGAACAGCAGCTCCAGACAACGCGCCAAAGCCACCCGCTGCGATTCCGTTCCATTGGGCAAACTGCAAGCTTGATGCCAATTGTGCAGGGGTCGTTGACGCTGGCAAATCGGCAATGTCAACTACAACTCCAGTCAAACCACGCGAGTAATTCGTATAGTTTGCGAACGAAGACGCACCTGTTCTCAAAGCCACCTTGTCGGTCGCTAGAGAATTTGTAGCACTGGTTCCAAGAAGGAGCGGGTTGTTTGCAAGATACCGCAGCCCCCGCGTTTGGATCGTCCCTTCTTTGATAATATCAGCTGTTGTGGTTGCAGTTGTGTTGACCGAGTAGTTGCCAGCACCAGCACCACTGAGGCTTAGCCCCGTTGCTGTCACTGTTATGCCGTTGCCGATTGCAGACGTGGCAAACGCCGCCGTTCCACCAACATACGAAACGTCATCACCGCCGATAACCCCGGTCAATGAACGAGTCACAATCGTGGCGGTGTTGTTGCCATTAAAGATTTTGTTCGACGCAGTGATGCTGCCGACCAAATCCTTCGCGTTGATTGCTGCACTCAAGCCTGTTGGTTGGCTGACGGTGTAGTTTGCTGTTGGTGCCGTGTAACCGGTCACGGAAACAGCGACAGCAGGTCCAACGTTGGCTGAAGCAAACGTGCCCACTCCGGTTCCCGTAACCGAGAACGTTTCGCCGTTAACAAGCCCGACGTAGCTCGGTGTGCCACTTAGAATGGCTACAGTGTTTCCATCGTAG
>JBIKLJ010000284.1:0-5555 GCA_044359895.1 Pirellula sp. | reverse complement strand
AAGCAGACGCATTATTCGGATCTTTCTGGAAAACCGATGCTTGATTCAAAACGGGATCCAGCGATGGTCGGAAGGGTTGCAACGCTGGGCGGGGAGCCGAATGGCAAAAATTTCAATAAGAACCCGTTCTTCGGTAATTTAATCGGTGTTGATAATTTTTCAGGCGATGCACCCGATCAGCTTGAGCATTGGACTTTGGTGAAAACTCCCAAAGGGATGACGGATACGGAGTTCATTCGAAGACTCATCGATGCCGCGCATAGGTACAAGAACAACAAAGAGTATTGGCTGACCCCGGTCCATGGAGACGAAAGCTATAACAGCAATAGTTACGTTTCCGGAATTATTATTGCTGCAGGTGGTGAACCGCCGGTGGTCGAAGCGGATGTCAAATGGGGTCCACACGCAACCTTTAGGCTCCCTACGATTGCACCTGGATACGACAAACCCCTCCCGATACCCCCTAATACGCCTACCCCTGTAAGACCCGCGAGGCCCCAATCGCCACTCTCGAGCCCAAAGGCAACCGGTTTACCACCATCAACGCGCAAGCCTGACGCTTCCAATGTGGGGCAAAGCCCATCAAGTAGGGGAGGAAATATCGCGGGCACGCAACTAGGGGATCTTGGAGCATCCCAGACTTGCTCACCCTCCAAACCCCAACCAAAGAAACCGACTTCCCCTTCAAAGCCTCCCTCCCGTCCGAATGTCCCGACCAAAAACCCATCCCCATCCCCAACCCACAAGCCAAGTCAATCCAAACCAGCGAATCATCCATCTGCCAACAATGTTTCAAATCCAACGGCAGTTGATGCGGTCATGGCCACCATGGGTAGCAATGGAAACGGAGTCATGAACTCATCGCCCCAAGCACCCGTGTTTGGGCCTGCATGGGGTATCACGCGTACGGTCACCCATAAACTTCCGAAAGAGGTGGGCGACAAGATTCTCGCAGAACTGTCGTATCGATTCGGCACGAAGATCACGTCGTACAAGTCAAAGGTCGAATACGACCCGGGATTCGGCAATTCTTCCAAGATGGCGTTTAAGGGAGCAGTCAAGTTCACGCGCCCAGCAACCCCGGAGGAACTGGCAATGGCCGAGCGAATTCGACAGATAGACGACGAAATGCGCAATCCCGAGACGCGTCGAAAACATATGGAAGAGTTCGCGGATCGACTTCGAAACGTTTATGGCATCCCATGGAACAAAAATGCGCCCATCGGTGGAAGCGGTTTTCACGGAGGCCCGAAGGATGGACGTGGTTATGCATAACACCTATGTCTGGAGTGGAGTGACGTGTCGGCAAATACAGCTTTAACCTATGAAGACTATGTCGCAATTCCGGCGGATTGGCTTCGCCATGAAATCATCGACGGAGAACACATCGTGAACCGGGCTCCGAATCTCTACCATCAACATGTGTCCCGCCATCTACAGCTGCCAAGACGAATTCATCATGACTGTCGCTCCGCATGTCCGAGTCGATATGCTGCGAGTTTGGTAGCCGAAACATGAATCGAATCGAACGCCGACTAATCATGGAGTCCCTCTGCGACCGCCGCTTGTTCGCCTCCGATCTCGCATGCGATGTGAATTCTTCTGGCCTCGTCGAGCCGCTCGACGTGTTGATGGTGATCAATGCCATCAATGCTTCAGGGGCGCAGTTTCCAACGTTGACGGATCTCAATCGGCAATTGGATGTGAATCGTGATGGAGTCATCTCGCCTCTCGATCCTTTGTCGATCATCAACGCCATCAATCGCAATCCTTTTGAAATCGTCGGCAGCGCGAGTGTCGATGCTGCCTCCGATCCCAATAGCAATGGAGTCGTGCTCCAACCTGTCATTCGCTTCAATGGACAAACCGGTTCCTTTGCTACCATCTCGGCGCAATCCAAGCTTCAATCTTCGACAACCCAGTCGGAACCAATTGATGTCACGAGCGATGCTCAGGGGTTCTTTCGATTCGAAGTGACATTGCAACCAGGTGTCAACGAGATCGACTTCACGATTCGGGACGAGCTTGGACGAACGCTTCAATTCCAACGCGAACTGCGTCTAGGCGATGTCGTTACCGATTGGAATGCGGCTGCTCTCAATGTCGTTCGAGATTGGACCGCCACCTCGAATGACCCTTACCCCGATCGAATCGTTCCGTCGCAACCGCCGATGGTCGCTCGAAATCTGGCCATGCTACATGCAGCCATGTTCGATGCAGCCAACGCCATCGATGGGCACTACGAGTCGTATGCGTACACGACGTCGCTGCAACCCGGCGCCTCGGCTGAGGCAGCCATTGCTTGGGCAGCCCACACCATCGGCAATGCACTTTATGCGGACGCGGATGAACGGTCCGTTTGGGATGCGTCCCTGGCAGAATCGCTTACTCGAGTTCCAGAAGGAGAGGCACGAGATCGAGGTCGCGAAATCGGATTGCAGGCCGCGCAGGCGGTGCTCGCCAAGCGAAGCGGTGATTTAAGTGTTCCGAGCAGTCCGAATCTTGAATCGACCGAACCGGGCAAATGGCGGCGCACAGCTCCCGACTACTTGCCACCGCTGCTGCCCCGTTGGCCCAACGTCAAGCCGTTTGCGATGCAGCGCAGCGATCAATTTCGATCACCGCCGCCACCCACGCTCGGTTCAGCCGAATATGCAGCAGCAGTGGATGAAGTCATGCGTTTAGGTTCGATTCAATCGACACTGCGGACTCAAGAGCAATCGGAGATAGCAACGTTTTGGGCTGACGGAGCTGGTACTGCAACACCGCCAGGGCATTGGAATCGGATCGCGACCGATGTTCTTATTGGAATCAACGCTAGTCTCATCGATCGGGCCCGGACGATAGCCTTGCTCAACATCGCGTTGGCCGACGCGGGCATAGCTTCATGGGATACGAAGTATCATTACAGCGTCTGGCGACCTATCGATGCAATCCGTCTGGCTGATCAAGATGGAAACTCTCAAACACAGCCGGATTCGAACTGGACTCCTTTTTTGAAGACACCGCCCTTCGCAGCCTATACTTCGGGCCATAGCACTTTTAGCGCTGCGGCTGCGGCAGTCTTAACGCAACTGTTTGGAGATAACTTCGCTTTCGAAAACACGTCTGATTCTTTTTCCGGACTTTCGCAGCGCCCATTGGCTCCAGGCTTGCTGATACACCGATCGTTTTCAAGCTTTTGGTCGGCAGCACGGGAAGCCGGACAAAGCAGAATCTACGGAGGAATCCATTTTGCGTTTGACAACGAAGCGGGCTATCAAGCGGGAACCCAAGTCGGACAATGGGCCATGGATACGATGTTGCGTCGTCGGGGATAACTCGCTAATCGCTAGAGTTTGGGGCACCTGGGATAGCAGGTAAATCGGGTGTTTGAGGTCGATTTCCTTTGGACCAATCTTGCCAAGCTGGTAGTGATGCGTTCAGTTGCGATGCGTATTCCTGATTACCCATAGCGTTTTCGGATGCGATCGCATAACGAAGCAGATCGGGCATTTTACTCCTATACTCGCGATACTGGTCGGATCGATTTGCGGTACCGCGAATGATGCCTTGCAATTCAGCTAATGACTCGCGAATCAATGGCTCGGCTTCGCTTTTGCGTTCCTGCATGGCTAACGAATGGCCTAACAATAGGCGAGTGGTTTGTGTTTCCCATGCCGGTGAATTCAAAGAGGCATGCAATTCCAACGCTTCGCGGAGGATTGGCTCGCTCTGGTTCCATTGCTTGGCTTCGTTCAAAATCAAACCGGAGTATTGGAATTCGTTTACCAGCAAGTATTTTCTCGACACGGTTCGACGACGATAGGTAAGATACTCCGCAAGGACAGGTGTAACTTCGTCATATTTTTCTTGCCCGATATAGTTCCAGGCGATGCGAGTGAGCAGGCCATAGCTGATTTCGTCGTCTTGACCGTATCGAACTCTTCGTAGTTCAGCGAGTTCCCGAAAAACGACGATGGCTTCACCGCGAGACCCTACTTCACTTAGGGTGTCTGCGTAGTCGAGCATGGCATCGAGGACTTCGGCAGCCTTGGTGCCTGGGCTGATACGCCCGGCTTCAAGTGTTTCTTGGAGAGTCACAGCAGCTGCTTTTCGTTGTCCTATGGCATTCTGTATTTTGGCGAGCACACGTCCGGCGACGATCGAATCCCGATGATGTGGCCCAAGGACATTTCGCATCGAGTCCAAAGTGGTTCGAGATAGGGTCAACGCTTCGTCGTACTTGCGTTGACAATAGAACGCGTAACTAAGTTGCCCTTGAAGCTGCAGTGTGAGTTTGCTGTCGCTGCCGTGTTCGGCGCTGCATTGAATAATCGCGCCTTCCAGAAGTTGAACCGCTTCTGGTTCTGCATTGACAAGGCACAGAGAGTCTGCCAGGGCAATGATAGCTGTAAAGCTATCTGGGTGCTTGTAGCCTAGCTTCAGTTGGGTCGCGCGAACAAGTTCGCGTCCTAGTTCGACGGATTGACTCTTTCGGCCGGTTGCTAAACAGATTTGCTGAAAATGTTGAATGGCCTTCAAGGTTCGAGTGTGGTTGGCTCCGAGAAATTCTTTATGCATTCGAGTCGCTTTTTCAATCAAGCGGTAGGATTCGAGCAGATTGCCCTGTTTATGGTTCAAGACGCCTAGATTGAGCAGCGATCCGATCGTTCGAGCGTCGGTTTCACCATAACGACGATTGGCGAGTTCCAAAGCCGATTGGTAATAGGAGAGGGCAAATTCGCCTTCCCCTGACAGGGAATACGCGTTTGCCGTAGCGGACAATGCTTCGTAAACCAAATCAGAATCGGCGCCTTCGATCTCTCTGGCGCGATAGACAATACCGTCGAGCTCGACCAGAGCGTCGGGAACACGATCCGCTTCGATGTACGCATTGGCAAGACTAATTCGGTTTCGGAGGGCTTGGGGAGGGTCGTCGCTGGCCGACTCAAGAAATGTGCTGCGAGCGCTTTCGGCGAGCGGAATTGCTGCTTTAGGATCCCCTAGCCGCAAAATGGATTGTGCTAGAATCGACTTCATCGTGGCAAGCTTGAGCGGGTCGCCAATCTCGCCACGTTCCAAGCTCGTGGCAGCGGTTTCAAGTCGTTTTGCAAGTGATGCGCGGATCGGGGTATCCTGTTCCATGTCCGGGTCGAGATCGCGAAAGATAGATAAAATCAGATCATTGCTCTTCTCGATTTGAGAGAGTCGCGTTTGGGCTATTTGCTTGGCTTTGGATTCGGACTCAGCCAGCGTGGACTTTTCATCAGCCAATTGGACCGCAGTTTCTTTGGCGGCTTTCTCGCGTGTTGCCAGTTCGCGATTGATTGCCGACTGTCTTTGGATCAACACGGCAGCCGCAGTAGCGAGCAAGGCCATGATGAATGTAGCTAGGAAACCAACCTGGACGGCGCTGCGGTTCTTGCGCTGAAAACGAGCGGCTCGGTCTCTCCATGAATCCGACTTGGCTATTATGGGCTCGTCGGCCAAGTAAGACTCCATGTCTTTCGCCATTTCATCCACGGTTGCATAGCGATCGGACGGGTGATTGGCCATGCCTTTCATGACGATTG
>JBIKLJ010000095.1:0-18844 GCA_044359895.1 Pirellula sp. | reverse complement strand
CTCATCCTCAGTGGATGTTTGAGCAGCCTCAATTGGAACCCAAGAGAACACCGCGAAAAGAATCAAACATGCTGCGATGCAATGAAACAAGGTTCGGACAAATTGTTGGATCAACACGGACATCTCCTCGATATAGCTCAATACACCTTTGAAGTAACATGTTCTGTTAGCAACGATAAAGCACAGGTTCCACCAATCGAACAATGACCAAAAAAGCGATTAGCGCCTTCGGGCGAAAACTCGATCTTCCACTATTTGATGATGCGCCTAATCGCAAAATTTATTTACAGATTTTAAAAACTGCCTGGCCAGTGCGGTGGCACATTACGAGCCCCTGAATCAATACGCTCTTTGCACTACGAATGTAGATGGTCCCCTTTGCGTGCGGGATATGTTCGGGCTTTGCTGCGAAAATTCTTGCGGAGGACGCAAAAAGAGTCTCACATGCGACAAACCAGAGACACAGGGATCGGTTGTTGAATCGACGAAAACACATAGGATGCTGCGAATAGTAGGACTCGACTCAACCGATTCAGAACTCTCTTTGAAACACGTACGCGCAACCGCTTACAACGATGCAAAACAAACTAACACCTGAAGCGACCAAGCTAAACACGCTGAACCATTCCTCTTCCGGCAATTCGATATTCCATACGACTGCGACTCTCGCGATGGCAGCGATGATGGCGATGGGAGTCAACACGCCGCACAGGGTTGGCACCGCATTGGATTTCGACCAAAGCGAGGCAAGTAATGATCCCCCGATCATCGAGGCGAGGATTGCGAAAAGGGGATGAAGAATCGCGTCATCCCAGGCGGCGGCCATCCCGAAAGAGATCGTGACAAAGAGCAGAGGGGAATTTGGGTCCCAAAAAGTCTGCGCTTCGCTGGTGCTCGACAACGCATCTGCTGCATGGAGTAGCCGATTGGCTGAGAACCAAGCAATTAAAAGTGCGCTCAGAGTAAGCAGAACTACACTCGCGATAACGATCAACTTGCTCAGATAGATCCGCAGTCGCGACGGAGGAAGGCAAGCCAAGAATTGCGACGAACGATCGCCTCGTTCCAGGGTGATTACACTTCCAGATAGCAATGAACTAAAGATGATAACGACGACGAACCCCAGCAAGACTCCAGCCGCAAGAATCGCAGCAACCATCGAAAGCATCATCTCATAGTTCTTGAATGGTTCAGCTCCTTCTCGAGCAGCCCAGAAGATTAAAATGGCGGCAGCAACAAAACATGCAATCAACGCACCGACCAAACTGCGCAGATACAGCCGCAGCAAACGCATGTCTTTTCGGATGAGAGAACCAATCATAAATGAGCGAATACCGACGAGGGACACAGCATTTGTTCGACCCAGCGCCTGCGGTTCCATAAAGCGAAGAGCCACAAGCTTTTTGGGCTCGTGGCTCTTGAGTGGAACAATTCGTAATCGTAGGTACGAATGTTAGGTGGACCTGGTTGGGTTGGTTAGACAACCAGTTCCGTGTCGAGACCTGGTGTTGGTACCCAGTACTTTCCATCTTCTGGCAGCAACGGAGCTTCGTCGTCGAACGAGTCCATCGCGTCGGTGTTTGCCAAGCTGACTTTGCTGTTCAAGCAATCTTCCCACTTCAACACTTTACCGGTGTAGGTCGCCATGCGTCCCATGATGGAGGTCATGGTCGAAAGAGCACCGTACTCGCCTTCATTAGGACGCTCGCCCTTGCGAATCATTTCAAATAGGTCGAAGTGCTCTTGAGCCCAACCATCTCGAGTGTTGCCAGGAGCGCTCCATACTTGCTTGTTGGATTTGTCGTAGATCTTGCCCCCGCCGATGTCGCACCAACCGTTGGTACCATGAGCGTACTCGCTGACCGAGGACCAGCAACCAGGAATGTGTCGGCACTGGCTGAGCAGCTTCACACCGTTCTTGTAGGTGTATTCGACAAAGTGGTGATCGAAGATTTGACCGCTGTCCGCGCCGATTCGAACTTGACGTCCGCCTTGCCCTTGTGCTTCCGCTGGAGGACCATCCATAAGCCAGTTGATCACATCCAAGTTGTGAATGTGCTGCTCGCAAATATGGTCACCACTGAGCCAGTTGAAGTAGTACCAATTGTTCATTTGGTATTCCAGTTCCGACTGCTCTGGCTTTCGTTCGCGAGTCCATACTCCGTCTCCGTTCCAATAAGCACGGGTAAGAATGATGTCGCCAATCGCGCCATCCTTCAACTTAGCAATCGTGGCCTTGTAGCTTGGCTCATGATGACGTTGCAAACCGACAGCGACCGCCAAATTCTTTTTCTTGGCTTCTTCGGTCGCTGCAAGCACTCGACGAACACCTGGCGCGTCTGTCGCTACTGGCTTTTCCATGAAGACGTGTTTGCCAGCCTTAACCGCTGTCTCAAAGTGCAAGGGGCGGAAGCCCGGTGGCGAAGTTAAAATCACCAAATCAACATCGGATTCAATCAATCTCTTGAACGCATCTACACCAATAAATGTGCGGTCGGCAACGTCAACCTTGTCGGTATGCTTCGATCCGATACTCTTGATGGCTTGTTTCGCACGGAATTCAAAGGGATCTGCAACCGCAGTCAACTTGACGCGATTCTCTGGCGAATTGGTATCGAGAGCCTGCGTTGCAGCCCCCGTTCCTCGTCCGCCGCAACCAACCAGGCCGACCTTAATTTCGTCGCTTCCAAACGAGTGAGCGGCTCGAGCAATCGGCAAACTGCCTAGAACGGCTCCACCGGCTAGAACAGTAGAGGACGCTTTCATGAATTCTCGACGTGAGTCTTTGGTTTCTGGTGCTGGTTTTTGATCTTGGGACGTCATGAAAAATACTCCCGACGGGATTGTCTAAAGGAAAGAAAGTTAGTTAGCTGGAATGGGGCGGCTCGCAAAATAGAGCTGCTGCAACAAAGGAAAACAAGTACTTCACGTTGGCCCCGCATTGGCCAGGGGAGACCATGCTAATAGGAGAAGATGAGATTTTTCGGTAAGAACAACGTGAAGCACTGGAGGGCTTAGGCTGGTCACTGGTAAGCAACGCTCCCAAAAACCATCGCTAAGGGGTCGATATTTCGCAACCTGCCCGAATTGTAACTCGTGTTCGGCTTCTTTTCAATTGGGCATGCCCGTGCTACCCAGAATTGCCAGTTCCGCGTAAAAATGGCGTTGTGCAGTCCGCATTGCCGGCACCTGACCTCTTTTTTCAGCGTTCAGGCATCCGGCTCGGCAGTTACCTTTCCTAATCCGTACATTTTGAAGCAAGCGTAAAGTCAACATGGCTAAAAAGAGTATTTCCGACGTGGATGTTCAGGGCAAAGTCGTCCTCATGCGAGTTGATTTTAACGTTCCGCAAGATGATTCCGGGGCGATCACGGATGACCGAAGAATTCGCATGGCCTTGCCGTCTATTGAATCTGTCATCCATCGGGGGGGCAAATTGGTCCTGATGAGCCACCTCGGACGCCCCAAAGGCAAAGGCCCAGAACCCGAATTCACTCTCAAGCCTACCGCGGATCGACTCGCTCAGTTGATCAAAAAGCCAGTCGCATTTGCATCCGACACCGTTGGCCCGGACGCTGAATCCAAAGTCACCTCCATGAAGGATGGGGATGTGGTCGTGTTCGAAAACGTACGATTCAATCCTGGCGAAAAGGACGGGGAAGCAACGTATGCTGGCAAGCTTGCTTCTTGGGCGGACGTTTACTGCAACGATGCTTTCGGCACCTGCCATCGCGAGGAAGCGTCGATGGTCGCTGTCCCACTTGCGATGGCCGGCAAGCCTAAGGTCGTTGGCTTCTTGGTTGCCAAGGAGATCCAATACCTGAGCGACACGATCGCTGCACCCCAACGCCCATTCGTTGCGATCTTAGGTGGTGCGAAAGTCAGCGACAAAATCAATGTGATCAGCAACCTGTTGGGCATCTGCGATCAAGTCTTGATCGGTGGAGCGATGGCCTACACGTTTTCGCTCGCTCAAGGTGGTGAAACCGGTAACAGCTTGGTTGAGAAGGATAAAGTGGAGCTTGCGAAAGAACTGATCGCCAAAGGTGGAAGCAAGCTGGTACTGCCCGTCGACACGCATTGCGGGGATGCTTTCAAGGGCTCCTGCAATAAGCAAGTCGTTGCCGCAGGCAAGATTCCTGCCGGTTGGGAAGGCTTTGACATCGGTCCTGAAACCAGCAAAATGTTCTCGGCCATCGTCGAAAAAGCAAAGACCATCGTTTGGAACGGACCGATGGGCGTTTTTGAAATGCCCCCCTTCGATCAAGGAACCGTGGCCGTTGCCCAAGCTGTCGCGAAGAGCGACGGTGTCAGCATCATCGGTGGCGGTGACAGCGCCGCTGCCATCGAGCAACTAGGATTTGCGGACTCCGTTACTCACGTTAGCACCGGCGGTGGTGCAAGCCTTTCGATGCTCGAAGGGGAAAAGTTTAAGGCTGTCGAAATTTTGGATAACGCCTAACCGATTGAACGAATGACATGATTGCAATTATTGGCTTGGGCTACGTCGGGCTCCCTCTGGCTCTTCAGTTCGCTCGCAACGGTGCGAGCGTTTTGGGCCTTGATATCGACGCATCCAAAGCCAACGCGATCAATGACAAGCAATCGTACATCCACCACATCAGCGCTCAGGCGATTCAAGAGCAAGTGGATGCCGGTCGTCTTCGCGCCAGCACCGACTTTTCGCTGGTGAAAGATTGCGATTCGGTCATCATCTGCGTGCCAACACCGCTCAACAAAAACCGCGAACCTGATATCAGCTACATCCTCAAAACAGGACAAGCGATCGCTCCGTTTTTAACCAAAGGGATGCTGGTTGTTCTGGAGTCGACGACCTACCCTGGTACGACCGACGAAGATTTACGCTCCGTCCTAGAAAATGGGTCCGGGCTTACCGCTGGCATCGATTTTCATTTAGCGTTTTCTCCCGAACGCGAAGACCCAGGCAATCCCGATAGCAAGGTAGCACGCATCCCCAAAGTGGTCGGAGGACTTACCCCTGCCTGCCTAGAACGGGCCACAGCGTTATACAGCCTTGCGGTGGAACGTGTTGTCCAAGTTAGCAGCTGCCGAGCTGCCGAAGCAACCAAACTGCTTGAAAACATCTTCCGCAGCGTGAACATTGCCTTGGTCAACGAGTTGAAGGTGGTGTACGGCGCCATGGGAATTGACATCTGGGAAGTCATCGAAGCTGCGAAGACCAAACCCTTCGGCTTCATGCCGTTCTACCCAGGTCCCGGACTCGGTGGGCATTGCATCCCAATCGATCCGTTCTATCTGACTTGGAAGGCTCGCGAATACGGACAAACAACCAGATTCATCGAACTTGCGGGCGAGATCAACACGTCGATGCCCCACTACGTTATCGGGAAGCTTGTCGACGCGCTCAATGCTGTCAAGAAACCGTTGAACGGCAGCAAAATTCTTCTGATGGGGCTGGCCTACAAAGCCAACGTGGACGACGATCGCGAATCCCCAGGCTACATTTTAATGGACATGATGCAACACGCTGGCGCCGAGGTCAGTTACTACGACCCATTTGTTCCCGTGATCCGTCCCTCGCGCGAGCATTCGCACTGGGCCGGCACTCAATCGATCCTGTGGAACCAAGAGACGGTTTCCAGTTTCGATGCAGCCTTGATCGCTACAGCTCATTCGAATGTGAATTACGAACAGCTTGTTGAATGGTCTTCTTTGATCATCGACACAAGAAACGCAATCAGCAAATCGATGCGATCCGATAAAGTGATCAGCTCGTAAAACGAGACCGGGGGTGTGCCCTAGCGGTCAAACCCCCGGCTACCATCTGCGATCCCTTCAGGATCCAAGCCAAATTTCGGCCAACTGTTACGAACGTTCGTCGGGTCGAGCGTTATTTGTTTCGATGGAACGATTGCAAACAATCCAATCGATGGGTCCTCGATCGATCACCCGCCCCAAGCATTTCTTGAGAGATTGACAACCTCGTTGTCACGCAGCATCGCCTCATTACCCCGGTAGGGGTGATAGAAGGTAGCCGGGGGTTGAGCGAAGCGACACCCCCGGATATTGTCGCGGGCTAGATCGTTGATCCTGAAGGGATCACAGCGGACAGCAGGCGCAATCTGCGATCTCCTCCGGGATCGAAAGCATCGCATGCGAACGGGACCGGGGGTGTGCCCTAGCGGTCAAACCCCCGGCTACCATCTGCGATCCCTTCAGGATCCAAGCCAAATTTCGTTCAGCCGATCGAAAACGGAGAACTATCGAAGTAACAACTAGGCTACGGTTTGCACCACGTGTTACCATCTACGACTCGTCCAATCACTTGATTCTGATTTCGATCGATCCTTCATTGTCGTACAGATCCTTGGACGGTTCGTTGATCTTCAAGAGCAACAGTCCCGTTTCAGCGGACGTCATTTCAAGAGAGCGGCCGACCCGAATGGGTTCCCAACGCTTCGTAACTTGTTCCGCAGGAATGGGCGTAATGGTTGCCAAGACACAACCTAAGGGGTGGCCACGATAGTATTCGACCGTGATACCCTGAGCTTCCGATTGCCATGGCGAATTCTTTGCGGCACCTGGAAGCTGATCCCCCGCGTTTCGAATCGTATAACGCCCATCGCACTGCAATTGAATGCGAGAGCCCTGACGAATCATCATTCCGGTGGATTGCCACCCTCGGTCAGTCGCCAATCGAATCTTCGTCGCTGGACCGTCAACCGTTGTATTCAGCGGCTGCCCACTGACAACTTGAGAGCGGCTTGCATCGTACCCAAACTCCAAATCGCTAATAAATCCATTCCAGTCTATCTGAACCTGGTTCCACTCGCGGCTAAGTTTCGATTTCAATTCCATCGAGACTGCATCCGTGTAATCCAATTTATCACCATAGCAGCTTCGCAAGACCGCACGGTAAGTGGGATGTGTGGTGAAGAATAGGCAGGCGGCCCAGCTCCAAGAGTATCGCTTGGTTCTGTCGCGATCATTCTGATAGGCCAGTATCTGATCGAGCGACGGCGCCGAATCGTTGCGAAGGGTATCATCGATCATCCGAAGCCGACCCCAGAAGGGGACTTCGTCCGCCGAATTGGGAATGACACCTAAAGTTAGCTTTCCATTCTGAATGCGATGCGTCCCTTGAAGGTCCGCCATCCCCTCCATGTACCAGGGAGCACCAGCCCCACCAAACAAATGCCACATGATCCAATGGGTCGCCTCGTGCAGAAACAAATGCCGACGGTAATAGACAGATGGCTGCTCGCGAAGGTATAGATTGTTTCCAAATTGATACCCTTCGTCAAAACCAGGGACTTGGCCTAGCAATTGAAGCTTCTCAAAACGCTCCCGATCTTGGATCAAGAAAACTTGAACGCTCAAATTCTGTATTCGCTCCGGAGCGACATCGAAATAGCCGCGCCAGTGTTCGAGACTCTGCTCCAACAAGGAAGGCCAGCTTCGAAGCTCATCATCGATCGGAATGTCGGTGACCAAAGAAAGCTGGTTTGTGCGGAGCTCAAATAAACCGGTCTCGGCATTTCGAGTCTCTTGACCGACTGCCGCCGCCGTGAAATGAATCAGTACCAGAATCCCCGAAAGTACCATCGAAGCCTTGCCGAAGAGTCGACCAAGCAATTCGGAAAAATGCGTGCGGAATCTGTCCATCCGTGGGAATTCGCTTTTCTTCATTCGTTCTGCTTCGTTCATTCTGCTTGAAGTCATATGCTAGTACTTGGGCAATTTGCAGTCGAAAGTCTATGGATCCATTCCACCGAAAGCCACGCGATTCTACCGGAAGTCTCGCGATCGTGAATCGATCGGGCCAATTCCAGATCGCATATCCTCAATTTTAGCCACCAGAACATGCACAACTCCTTCGCGATGTTCCAAAACGCCATGCACCAACCATGCGTTCGATTGTTTGCAAAGCAAGTAGTAATGTTTCCAAGTATCAGGCTTAATCACCAAGTTGATCGATCCCGTTTCGTCTTCCATCGTAACAAACGTGATTCCCTTGGCTGTACTTGGTCTTTGTCTTAGCAAGATTATGCCTGCAACTCGGACAAGGCGACCATTGAGATCGCTCGTTAAATCGGACGCTCGCTTGACCCGGAGCTTATCCAGCTCTTTTCGGTAGAATTGAACAGGATGTCCAGAAAGAGATACCCCCGTTGTTGCGTAGTCCGAATACACTTCTTCAATTGGATTCATGCGTTTCAGGCTGTCCGGAACAGATTCGTCTTGATCGATTCCGCTGGCTTCGAACAACGGCATATCGATCTGTTTCTTCTCTTGAGCCAACGATTGCCAGTAGGCCGCGCGACGATCCCCAGAAAGTGAGGCAAGAGCGCCGGCATCCGCGAGCAACGACAAGGTGGATTTTGACAAACCAGTTCTTTTGACCAAGTCGGTTTGGTCTACGAATACACCTCCCACCCCGGCGGCTTGCTCGACCCGTTCTGCATCGTCCTTTTTCAGACCGCGAATCATGCGCAGCCCCATTCGCAACGCACAACGCCGTCCCGCTCCAGGGTTCGCTGGCATACCGCCCATCGAGCTCGAATCATCGCGTTGACCATCCGACAGTTCGCAATCCCAACGACTAAAATTCACATCCGCGGGCAGCACCGTCACTCCGTGTCGACGAGCGTCCTGAATCAACTGAGCCGGAGCATAGAATCCCAAAGGCTGACTGTTGAGCATAGCACAGCAAAACACCTCGGGATAATGATGCTTGATCCAACAGGATGCGTACACCAGCAGTGCAAAACTCGCCGCGTGCGACTCTGGAAAGCCGTATTCGCCAAACCCTTTCAACTGGTTGAATACCCGGTCTGCAAAAACTTCATCCAATCCGTTCGCGTGCATGCCATCGATCAGTTTGCGACGGAACTGGTCAATCAATCCTGGGCGTCGCCAAGCGGCCATGGCACGTCGCAGTTGGTCCGCCTCGCCTGGGGTGAAACCAGCCGCCACAACCGCTAATCGCATGGCTTGTTCTTGAAACAAAGGTACCCCCATAGTTTTGCGAAGCACCTGCGCAATTCCTTCATTGGGATACGCTGGTTGAATGCCCGATTTACGGGCCGCAAGATATGGATGGACCATCTGCCCCTGGATCGGTCCAGGCCGAACAATCGCGACTTCAATCACCAAGTCATAAAAGCAGCGAGGCCGAAGCCTTGGAAGCATACTCATTTGAGCTCTGCTTTCAATCTGGAAGACACCCACTGTGTCCGCCGCGCATATCATGTCGTACACTCGCTTATCATCAGCGGGAATGGTGGCCAGCGCAAGAGGTCGATGGTACTTCTGAGCGATCAGGTCTAGGCTGCGGTGGATGGCGGAAAGCATTCCCAGCGCTAAGCAGTCCACCTTCAGAATACCAAGCTCATCTAAATCATTCTTGTCCCACTGAATGATCGAGCGGTCTTCCATCGCAGCGTTCTCGATAGGACACAGCTCATGCAATGGTCCCTGGGTCATGACCATCCCGCCGGTGTGTTGGGACAAATGCCGCGGGAAGCCGACCAGCGTTTGGACCAAATAAAGAAAGCGTTTTCCGATCTCCGACTTTGGATCAATGCCTGCTGCAAGGCATCGCTCCTCCAACGATTCTTCGCCGCCTCGTCCCTCCACAATTTTTGCTAACGAATCAATTCGATCTTGCGATAAGCCGATCGCTTTCCCACATTCCCGCACAGCGGAACGCAATCGATAGGTTGTCACAACCGCGGTCATCCCTGCTCGTTCTCGTCCATACTTTGCATAAACGTATTGAATCACTTCCTCGCGTCGCTGATGTTCGAAATCGACGTCAATGTCCGGCGCCTCGTTCCGTTCGCGACTGATGAATCGCTCGAACAACAAGTCGTAGTTGTCTGGATCGACACTGGTGACTCCCAAGCAAAAGCAAACGGCACTGTTAGCTGCGGAACCGCGACCTTGGCACAAGATATTCCGCGAACGAGCAAAGCGAACCAAGTCCCAGACAGTCAGGAAATAGGCTTCATACCGCAAGTCTTCGATGATGGACATCTCGTGGCGCAGCATCGCTACAATTTTGTTGGGAACACCGCGTGGATAACGTTCTTTGGCCCCCGCCCAAGTCAATTGCTTCAAGTAATCCATTGGCTTCAGTCCATTCTCCGTGGATTCGCTGGGATACTCGTACCGCAATTCGCTGAGTGAAAACTGGATCCGACTGGCAACCTCGCACGTTCGGTCGATCGCCGACGGGCATTCGCTGTACACCCGCTGAATTTCCTTGAGGGTGCGCATTGCATAGCATGCGTTCATGGGCCTGGACATCGCAATCGAATCAATGGTCGTTCGCGAGGCGATGGCCGATACACAATCATGCAGAATCATGCGATCAGGAACGTGATACAAGCAGTCGCCGGTTGCCAGCAGCGGAACATTCGCATTGCGTCCGACGTGAACGATTCGTTGCAAGGTCGCTCGGTCATCGACTCCGGAATGGACGCTTGCATTGACATACAATCGGTGACCAAAAAGCTCTTTGGCTCTCGCAAGCCACTTTGTCCAGGCGTCGAGATCTCCTGGTGAAAATTGAATTCCTACAGGACACCAGAGCGTATTCGGTATTGCCGGTACCGATAACCGAGAATGGTTTTCGCTACCTCCGGAAGCATGATGAGCCATCAGCAATTCTGGCGATTGAGCTTGAGGCAAACGAAGAATCATGCCCGCCAAGATATGATCGGATTGTTGCTGAATATCGTGCCATGACAGGACACACTCCCCCTTGATCGCTCGCATGCGCCCAATGGACAGAAGCCGGCACAGGTTTGCGTACCCGGCTCGATTCATGGGCCATAAAACAATCGGGGGGCCATCGATCGGATGGACTTCTGTTCCAACGAAGAAGGGGATCTTCAGATCGGAGGCTGCCGTGTGCGCTCGAACGATTCCTGCGAAGGTGTTGCGATCCGTTACCGAGAAACCGGAGTAGCCAAGCTCCAACGCTTGCTGGGCGTACTCATGGGCGTGGGACGCACCTTCAAGGAACGAAAAATTGCTTTTGCATTGGAGTTCAACGTATTTCATGGCGCTGCGCCAAAGCATCGCGTAAAGACGCAATCATATCGCGAGTTGACATCTCGACCGCCGCTTGCCACGAACTTGCTTGCTGGTACTTTGGATTCTCATGGGCAAAGATGATCCCTCGGGAGCTATTGACGATCGCTCCTAAGCCTTGGTGATCCATGCCGGCCACGACATCCGCCGCAGCACCCCCTTGAGCTCCGTAACCGGGGATCAGGATCCATACGTTGGGCATGCGCTGTCTCATCTCCCGCAACTGATCTGGGTAGGTCGCGCCCACCACGGCGCCGATGCTGCCGTAAGCGGTACTTGAGGAAGCAGTTCGAAGGGATTCGATTTGAACATAGTCGGCGACGCGCTCCGCGATGGTCTGCTCGCCACATCGCAGATCTTGCATAAACCCACTTCCAGGGTTCGACGTCTTTACCAAGACGAAAATCCCACCCTGGACTTGATGGCAGCGGTTGATAAACGGCTCAAGCGAATCCGAGCCCAGGTAGGGGCTGACGGTCAGGGAATCCGCCCCGAAGGGACTTTGACCCTGATTTCCAAGATAGGCTTTGGCATAGGCCGTTGCGGTGGTTCCGATATCGTTGCGCTTCGCATCCATGATCACGAGAAGGCCCTTGTTGGATGCATACTGGCAAACGCGAGCCAGTGCCACAACACCGCTTGGCCCCAGTTCCTCGAAGAAGGCACTTTGAGGCTTAACGACAGGGACCAAAGGATGAACCACATCGATAATCTCGATGCAGAACTTCTCAAACGCGTCTGCGACCGCTTCTAAAGACGAGCCTGCCGACGGCCGGAGCCCCGCTGGCAATTGTTCCCAACGGGGATCAAGTCCAACACAAACACCATTTTCTTTTGCGAGGACGGCATGGGTCAGGCGATCGCCAAATAAAGGTTGTTGCATTCGAAATCAACTTTGTGGGAGAGATGGTTGCTGAAAATGACGCAAGTGAAGCAATGCCATCGCTGCACAAGCGGTCCAGGGAAGTAGTTTGAATTGTCCGCTCAAGAGTTCTCGTTCGAAGTCTTCGACGGGCAATAGGTGCAATTCCATGTGTTCGAGGTCATCGGCATGCGCATCGCATACCTTCCGAGCGTTCAAGGCAAGAAAAAGATGGCCATGCCCGACGCCTCGATTCCCATCGGCAGCATACTTGCCCATCCAAATCCATTCCTCGGAGGCATAACCGGACTCTTCCAGCATTTCTCGTTTCGCGGCTTGCAGGGGCGTTTCACCTGGATCGATGTAACCACCGATGGGTGCAAGCGAAAGTCCTTCGATCGCGTACTTGTTTTGTTGGAAACAAAGAAAATGACCGTCCCGGGTCACCGCGATCACGTTGACGAAATCGGGTGTGACCAACCATACCCATTCTGGGATCGTTTGCCCATCCGGCAACTGGATGGCGTGCATTTCTGCACGAATCCAGGGCTTGTGTTCAAACAGAGGCTTAACGGACAGCACCTTCCATGTGTGACGATCCAAACTAGACACCTGCGGTAAAAGGCATGCGATTTCGTTCCTCTTTGCTCTTCACCATGGGTGGCTCATTGATCCGAACGCAGTCCACGTAATACGACCGCTTTCCATCGATCTCTTCTTCGACCAAGCCGTGGATGTCCGTATCAAAACCTGGGAACATTTCGTTAAACATCCGCGCGAAGCGAAGATATTCGACAATGATCTTGTTGAACCGCTCGCCAGGAATCAGCAATGGGATCCCTGGTGGATAGGGAGTTAGAAGCACGGCCGTTGCGCGTCCTTCGAGTTCATCGATGGACACTCGGTCGATTTCATCATGAGCCATCATCGCGAACGCATCCGAAGGTTTCATGGCTGGCTGCATGGGGGACAGATACATTTCGGTTGTCACCCGGGCAACGTCATGCTTCTTGTAAGTGTCGTGAATTTGCTTGCACAAGTCACGCAGCCCAATTCGCTCGTACTTCGGATACTGCTGGCAGAATTCCGGCAGGATCTTCCACATGGGTTGGTTCTTGTCGTAGTCATCCTTGAACTGCTGTAAGGAACTGAGCAACGTATTCCAGCGGCCTTTGGTGATACCGATCGTGAACATGATGAAGAACGAGTAAAGTCCCGTCTTCTCTACGATAACACCGTGTTCGACCAGATATCTGGTAACGATCGATGCCGGGATCCCTGTTTCCGCGAATTGCCCGCTCACATCCAAGCCGGGGGTGATCACGGTGGCCTTGATGGGGTCCAGCATGTTGAAACCGGTCGCAAGCTTTCCGAATCCGTGCCAGTTGTCATCGGGTTTGAGCATCCAATCGTCCCGTTCGCCGATTCCTTCTTCGGCAAGGTGGTCGGGGCCCCAAACTTTAAACCACCAGTCGCTGCCCCATTCGTCGTCCACTTTACGCATGGCTCTTCGGAAGTCGAGCGCCTCCATGATGGATTCCTCGACCAGAGCAGTCCCGCCAGGTGGTTCCATCATGGCCGCAGCAACGTCGCAGGATGCGATGATCGCGTACTGAGGTGATGTGGATACGTGCATCAAGTACGCTTCGTTGAACGTGTTGCGGTCGAGCTTCTTCTTGACGGGTTCGCGTACCAAGATTTGTGAAGCTTGCGAGATACCAGCCAACAGCTTGTGCGTCGAATGCGTCGCAAAAATCATCGACTCGTCCGGTGCAGGTCGATTCGGCCCAATCGCATGCATGTCTTTATAGAATTCGTGGAAGGCCGCATGAGGAAGCCAGGCTTCATCGAAGTGCAAGGTACCAATGCGCCCGTCCAAAATCTTTCGCAAGGATTCCACGTTGTAGATGATCCCATCGTAGGTGCTTTGCGTGATGGTCAAAATCCTAGGCTTGCGGTCTGGGTGCTTGGCCTGAGCCTCCCGTGCAAAGACATTCGCATCAATCTTCTTTTGAATCGTTTCCGGCAGGAACTCTTCCATCGGAATCGGTCCGATGATTCCGAGATTGTTTCGGGTCGGAGTTAAAAAGACTGGGACAGCACCCGTCATAATGATGGAATGCAAAATCGATTTGTGGCAATTGCGGTCGACTACCACAATGTCCCCGTTCGCCACGGTGGAGTGCCAAACAATCTTGTTGGAAGTCGAAGTACCGTTGGTCACAAAGAAACAATGGTCTGCACCGAAGATTCTCGCTGCGTTCCGTTCCGAGGCTGCGACAGGTCCGGTGTGGTCAAGCAATTGTCCGAGCTCTTCCACGGCGTTGCAAACGTCGGCTCGAAGCATGTTTTCACCGAAGAACTGGTGAAACATTTGGCCGACAGGGCTTTTCAGAAACGCGACGCCGCCCGAGTGACCTGGGCAGTGCCAAGAATAAGAACCATCTTGAGCGTAATGAACCATGGCTCGAAAGAATGGCGGGGCTAAACCATCGGTGTACGCCCGAGCTTCGCGAAGGATATGTCGAGCGACAAACTCTGGCGTATCTTCAAACATGTGAATGAAGCCGTGCAGTTCACGCAAGATATCGTTCGGGATGTGACGCGACGTTCTGGTCTCGCCGTACAAGAAGATAGGGATGTCCGCGTTCTTGAAGCGAATTTCGCCGATAAACTTTCGTAAATTTTCCAGAGCCACCTTCATGGATTGTTCGGTGGCAAATTCTTCGTCATCGATGGACAAAATGAATGCCGACGCCCGACTTTGCTGCTGAGCAAACTGAGATAGATCGCCATAATTGGTTACGCCAGCAACCTCCGTGCCTTCCCGCTCGATCGCTTCTGCAAGGGCACGAACGCCCAGTCCTGACGCATTACCCGAACGGAAATCTTCGTCAATGATCACGATCGGAAACTTGAATTTCATAAAGCTCTTTCGCTTGAGGTGGCCACCATCCCTATTTCAACGCCAACAATAGTTGTCAGATTAACGGACCCTAGGCAACCAGGAAAGCGGAAATTCCATTTTCTGGGCAAGCGTTTTCGGCTGCCAAGGTAACTGTCCCTAAGGCTGTCCCCGTCACGGCTGCGAAAAAACAGGTTTCGAGATAGACTGACGCTCCAAGACTCGGCCGCCCCAAGCGAACACTCCACGTGCACGGATCGCGAAGACACTTTTTTTACTCTTCGGAAAATCGAATGAATCAAGCTCAGAAACTAGACTTGGCCTTTGTGAAGTCGGAGCGATTAGCGTCCTTGATTTTCGTTGCGATTGTTTCGCCAGTTCTACTGTTCATCTGGGTTTTGGTTGGCTTCTTCGTTCGCGAAGCATTCGATACAACGCAATGGCTGGTTCTGTTGGGTTGGGTTGTTCTGACCCTTTTAGGAGTCTTTTGTAGTTTCTACCTACCAAAACGCACCTATGAAACAACAAGCTGGCAAGTGAAAGACAGCGGTATCGAAATTCAGCGAGGAATCTGGTGGAAGCACCAAATCTTCATACCTCGCGATCGCATCCAGCATACCGATATCAAGCAAGGACCAATGATGCGTCGCTTCGGGATCGCCACTTTGGTCATCAATACGGGCGGAACTCATGAACCTTCCATTCCGTTAGCTGGAATCTTAATGGAAACCGCACAATCCATTCGGGACCAACTGTCCAACAAGGCAGTGACCGAGGACTCGATATCCAACGATCCCGCCACGGCACCGAACCAAGCGCTGGCCCTCTCCGCTGAAATGCCGCAGTTACCCGCCCCGCAGTTGCCGAATCCGGAAGTGCACCTTCCAGGGGATGAGCCGTCCAAGCAGGAGATGGTCTCTTGACCAACCTGGATTCCTTTCATTATCTGCATCCACTTTCGGTCTTGTTCGAGATTGCGAAAACGATCCGAAACAATCTGATTCCAACTGTGGCGGCTCTTTTGAGCGCTCGCAGCGGTGGTTGGATTGGTTACTCCATCGGAACGGCCATTCTTTCGATCGGATTGATCGTTGCAGTGGTCCGTTACTTTACCTTTCGGTATCGAATCGAACATCGCAGCCTAGTCATTCACCAGGGACTTTGGGGGCGGCTCAATCGGACAGTTCCTTTAGATCGAATTCAGAACATCGATCTTTCGCAGAATCTATTCCATCGTTTCCTGGAAGTCGGAGAAGTTCGAATTGAAACCGCTTCAGGAACTGAACCGGAAGCGATCATGCGTGTCCTTTCGATTGCCCAAGTGGAGCAACTTCGAGACAGGGTTGCAAAGCAGCGTGCATTGGGCGGAGCGACGAATGGGCCTGCCAATCTTGGAACTGGCACTGTTGTTGATACGGGTGCTAACGCTGGTACTGGCCTCGCTTCCGAAGACCAAGGACTTCAATCGGAAAGTGCAGAATCGATAAGTGCAGAATCGATCGAAACGCCCGTCGACTTGATGGAGCGTGAGACGATCGAACGTAGCTCGCCGATCTTGTTGCTTCAGTTGCCAACGAAATTAGTTGCTATAGCTGGACTGATTAGCAATCGCGGCGAAGTCATTGCAGGGATCTTGTTTGGGCTTTTTTGGCAAGCACGATTCGGGGATCAGTTTGCTCCATGGTCAGGAGCCGCCGATCGAATCTCAGGCAGCCGAGGCAAGCAGGCCGTGAAGGACGCCATCGAGACGGAAGGGCGAAATTTCCGAGGACTATTCGACTCGATCTCGCAGGATTTTGGCTATGTAGGTTGGATTGCGTTTGTGCTTTTGTGTTTAGTGAGTCTGTTTGCAATCCTGCGCGTATTCTCCTCGTTATGGTACATATCGAAGTTCTATGGATATCGGCTCGAGCTGCAAGGCAATTCTCTGCACTTGCAATGCGGTCTATTCACCAAGATTTCAGCGACGATCCCTTTAGGCCGAATTCAGGTCGTTTGCATTCACCGAACCTGGCCGATGCGGCTTTTGGGGTTGGCATCCATTCGAGTGGAAACGGCAGGTGGTTCGAGCCAATCGGACGACGCAGCTAACACCATCGGGCGCAGATGGTTCGTTCCCATCATCGCGAACCAGGACGTCGCGACGATTTTGTCTGCAATCGATTCTCGGATTGAGTTTCGTGACGACGCGTTTCAATGGCAACCTTTGGCAAAGAACGCCTCCAAAAGAATGATTCGCCCGGTCTTGTTGGCTTCCCTATTGGTATCGGTCGTCTTGGGCTATTTCCTGCCTTACTGGGGATGGAGCGTAGGTGTTCCGATTGCACTTTTGGGTGTGTTTTGGGTCCAGAAAAAGTCGCGAAGCAAACGTTACGCCCGTACCGATTGGGGAATCGCATTTCGCAGTGGCGTGCTTCTGCAAAAGTGCTCGATGACTTTTTTTGACAAGATACAGAGTGTACAAGTGAACCAATCCCCTTGGGATCGACGTTGGAAGATGGCTTCGATATCCGTCGACACCTTATGTGCCGGGCCGGCGGATCACCGAATCGATATTGAAATGATGGACTCCACATTCGCCCGACAGGAGCTTGATCGGCTCAGTGCTGAAATCCGCGGATCATTAGCGTATTCGAAATAAGCTGATTTGCGCTGCACGGCCTCAGTTGCCTTGAAATCGTCTAGCCGATTTGATGAGGTTCCCGTATAAACCACAAGGTATTCAGTCACTTTTGGGAGAAAATCATGTTGCGAGCTGCTGTAATTCACACGTCCCTGTTTGGTAGTTGCGTTTTACTGTTTCTGTTTGGAGCTAGCGGAACATGTTTCGCACAAAAAACACTGGCGTGGAAGCTGCCTCAAGGACGCATTCTCCGGGTGCAAATGGACCAGACCTCCAAAATGAAGTTGGATGGCTTGCCACCAGCCAAAGCGGCCATGTCCAGCAATACAACTCTGCAGAAAACAGAAATGGCATGGACCGTTTTGGATGTGTCGGAGGACAAAACAGCACGCGTTGAGCAGGCGGTCACCAGGATTGCTTTTGAGATGCAATCGCCTGGGCTTAGCTTTGTGATTGACACGAATGACAAGAAGCCAGTGACGGGACTAGCTGCGACAATGGCCAACAGCTTCAATTCGATCGCAGGCACCAGCTTTGATGTCAGCATGAAGCCTAGCGGTGAGATCACTCAATGGACGGTTCCCGACGAGACACGCAAGAAATGGATTGAAGGCAACGGTGGATTGTCGGAATCGGGGATGAGGGAGTTGTCGATGAACAGCACGATGCAATTACCGCGAATTCCGATTCGAGTGGGAGACGACTGGCAACAAAAGTACGAGATCGAGATGCAGGCGTTGGGTAAATTTTCGGTAACCACGACTTACCAATATCTTGGTGAAGAGGAAGTGAACGGCGTCATGTTGGACAAGATTCGAGCAACCACAGCACTTCGATCTGTCAGCGCCGATGAAAAGGCTGGCATCAAGCTCAACAAGCAAGAGTCGTTAGGAACGATTTGGTTTAACAATGTTTTGGGTTGTATCGATCATTCCGAATTTCATCAGGACATTTCGATGGAGGTCCTTCAGGGCGAGCTGCAGATCAAGCAGGTGGTCAATCAAGATTTGAATCTGCGTTTCATTGCCAATCCGTAATCACTGAGCAAATTGCCACGACTAAAACGTCGTTCCAATTGGAAACGAAGGTGCTATCGCGGATCAATCATGCACCTGGTTTGGTTGGGATGTAAGTTAAGCTCGTGTAACTTGTTACGTTGGGTTGCAAACAATGCAGATTGCTTTCACAACCAGAAGCGTAAGCGAGTTGCGATTTTAGCAAGCCCTCACTTACCGGCTTGTTGCATTAATCACAACCCGACGCGTAAACGGGCTGTTGATTTAATGGTACGACGGACTTCCTAGTCCGTCGAATTCCCAATGGACGGACTAGGAAGTCCGTCGAATTCCCAATGGACGGACTAGGAAGTCCG
>JBIKLJ010000094.1:0-19053 GCA_044359895.1 Pirellula sp. | reverse complement strand
GAATTTCTGGACGAGAAACAACAAACCATTGACGAACTTCGCCGCCAATACAACGAATTGGCCGAATTAGCGGGCTCCCTTGCGCACGAAATCAAGAACCCATTGTCCGTAATTCACATGAATACGGACTTGCTATGTGAGGAGCTTGAAGAAAGCCCTTGGCCAGGGCAAAGACGTGCGGTTGCCAAGGTGGATATGATTCGCCAGCAATGCAATCGGCTAGAAAACCTTCTTCGAGATTTCCTGCGATTCGCGACCATGCGAGACTTGGACATGACCCCAGGTTCGCTCAATGACAACATCGAAGCGGTTCTGCTACTTTACAAAGCACAAGCAGACCGCTGTGGTATCAACCTGAAAACCTATTTGGATTCAAGTTTACCGAACATCAAACTGCACAGCGATTCCCTGCAGGCCGCCTTACTGAACCTAGTCAAAAATGCCATAGAAGCCATGCCCGACGGAGGCGAGCTCCTGGTCAGAACCTGTACCGTTCCAGGCGGGATCGCGATGGAAATGATTGATACGGGCGGTGGCATGGACGAAGTCACCGCTATGAGAATGTTTGAGCCTTTCTATTCGACCAAGCATGGCGGGTCCGGCCTTGGTCTACCAACAGCCAGAAAAATCATCGAGGCTCACGGTGGACGGATCGCCGTTCAAAGCGAAGTTGGGCGAGGGACAAAATTCTTGATCGAATTTCCAACTCCGATTCGGCTGTCTGCCTAGTTTAGACTCCCTGAATGAATTTACCCTGCCAACCTTGGATCGTTGGGCGCGAGTTTTCGAGCCTTCAGCAACTCCAGTTGTGCTGCATTCGACTCCCCTGTCGCCTGCAATGCACTGATCAGCACCACATATGCTTCCACCGTTCCCAATCGATCGACTGCTTGCCGAGCGTATTTCACCAAGTTTTCTGATTTGCGTAAATTCATTAAAAGCTGAGCCATCAGTAAATCCGAGGTTCCTGTCGAGTCAATTTCGGTGGCTTGAAGCAGCGTTTTTTCAGCCAAAGTAACGTTGCGGGCCGACATCGCAAGGTTTGCAAGATTCCAGTAATGCACAACGTGATCTGGCTCAAGTTCGATCAACCGCTTGGATACCACTAAGCAATCCGAACTTTTTCCCTGACGCTGAAGCAGATCAGCCAACAGCCCGGTACTGATCACGGATTTCGGATCCAGCTTTAATGCTTGCAGCAGATAACTCTCCGCTTGCTCGAAGGACTTATTTGCGGCACAGACATTTCCTAGCATGGCGTAATGATGGCTGGTAGCCTCAAGAAACGACTTCTCCAAAATATCTTGGTCCTGCTCAGGAGGGTCTTCCCGTTTAGGGGTCTGACTGCGGACCTTTTTGGACTCCTCTGTCTTGCCTTGCCTTGCTAAGGAAAGTGCCCATAGCGTATAGATCGAAGCTTCCCCAGCGCCCAGCCGAATCGCTGCGGCGGCCGCTTGTTCTGCCTCTGGAAACCTGCCTGCGTCTACGTACGCTTGCGCGAGATATCGATACGTTTTGACATTCTTCGCTTCCAGATCTCTGGATTTTTCAAGATTCTGGATCGCGTCGTCCGTCCTGCCTAGCTGAGCAAATGTATCCCCCAAGGCAAGAAACAAAGAGGCAGACGCCAAGCCGTTCATCAAGGCTTGATTCAGTATCTCGATTGCCTTCTCTTGCTTTCCTGACTTGACGTACGCATCGGCCAGCATCAGCACAGGCTCGACCTGTTTCGAATCAAGTGCTACCGACTTCTCAAGGTTTTCAATTGCTTTTTCAAATTGCGACGCCTCCGTAAACGCAATCCCGGCGATGTGATAAACAAGATGGCTATCGGGATACTCGCTCGCAACCTTCGCTATGGACTCAAGCAATCTCGCTTGTTCGATTGCACGCCCTTCGTAGGTCGCGTCCGTCGGTAACTCGATGGAGGGTTTCGCTTCGAATGGCTCGTCAAAGTTAAAGTTGCGCCCCGTGCTTAACGAATCCCCTGACGTTGCACTTCGGCCAATCCCAAAAAAAGGCCACAGAAAGACAATCAGCAGATAAACGCCAGCACCTAAAGCACCAAGGGTGATCAGCCATCCAATTTTGCCTAAACTTGGCTTTTCTACCTTCGAAGGCAAGCTCTTCGTTTTTTTGCGACTCAATTCGGAAGTCCAATGTAAAGAACCATAGAAATAGACGTGCGCGGTTACATGCCTATCACCAAATTCTAATCGAAACTGCTCTTCAGCGAGGGAAGCTATGAAAAATCTCAATACGGCATCACCGATGCTGACTGACACAACTGCCGAATCCGTCGGGCGACACGATTCTCATCTTCGAAGCACTCTATCCTGACTTTTCTAGTTTCGATCCACTGAATCCATTGTGCAAGCGACAGAACTGTTGCAATCTCATCCAAAACAATGCACTCACTGACTGGACCAAGCGAATGCCTGGGGTGAATGGAGGTGTAGGTTGCATAAGCCTTTTCCCACCAATCCCTGGTTGGTATTCGGCTGCAGGCCTGATTGCAGGCCAACGCCGTAAGGCTTCCGAAAAGCCTGACGAAATCTAACCCTGGCCAGTCGAACCTTGCGGCCCCCAGATCCACAATCGAAGCAAATTCCCCCGAGGACCGAACCAACACATTCTCGTACCACAGGTCCCGAACAATCCAATGATAACGGCGATCGGCCCGACTGCTTTGCTCCAGCTGTTCCCTCCATGGTTTCTTACATGCATCAATGGTCGCAAGGCATTGGATCAATGGAGCTACCAACCCTTGTCTTTGAAAAAAATCCGAGGCCATCACGCTTGCTTCCCAACGGCGACTAATTCGACCCAAGAAGTTAGCTCGCTCGACTAAAGTTCTGGATGGCCCTGAAGCTTCTGGAACAGACGACTCCAGCGTTGCCACGTGGATCTTTGCCAAGATCGACGCTAGTTCGCCAACTCGAACCAGGGACAAGTCCGACTCCTGAAACGGACGCCCTTCGATCCACTCCGAAAGAGACCAAAGCTTGCCGTCCCAAGGGAACAAAAGCACTCGTTCTTGAGAATACCCGATCCATGGAACAAGCTTTGGGAACGGACGAAACACATCACTGCGCTGGAGTCTGTCCCAAAACGCGACTTTGTCCACACTGGCTTGGGTGTTGGGCCAACTTCGCACCGCAAAGCTACCAACATGCAATTTTAGCTGGAAGATCGCCGAATCGCTAAACCCGTAGGAAGCGATGCGTTGCCAATGAATTGGGTGCTCGAACGAGGACTTATCAGTAGAGCTTAGTTTGCCGGAACACAGCCACGGCAGATTGCCCTGAATGGATGCAATTGCGGCCGTTGCAAGCTGGCTGTGCTCCCAATCGGTCACAGCCTTTTACATCCGCCCGAGTTCAGCGATACGATTTTGCGCTTGTTTGGCGAGCGTATGGGTCTCGTGATTGTTGATCACAAAATCATAAAACTTCTTTGCAATATCGATAGCCTTTTTCCGCTTGTCTCCTGCTTGGTCGGAAATAAGAACCTCGCTGCATCGACCGGCTTCAAACGCCGACCGAGCTTGCCAGTTTTTGATTTCCTCAGGGGCTTGCGTTCCACCATAACCGTACATCACCTTTTGGAACTCGGAAATGGCCTTTGCAAATTCGCGATCGGCGAAGAAAACCTCACCCATCATGAAGCGCGATCTCGCCCCCACTTCGTTGCGTTGCTCTTCCGCGATTTCACTGTACAGTTGCAGCGCTTCCAAAGGCTTCTTCTGATTTTGTTTCGCGTAAGCTAGTTCGTACTTAGCGACGGCAAGATGGGGAGAATCGGGTACGCTGGACTGCAACGCACCGACCCAGTTTTCGACTTCTTTCCATTTCTTCAATTCGCGAGCTGCTTGTGCCCCGTGCAGATAAAGCAGCGACTTGACTTGATTGCTCACGGAACTTGCTTGATCCGATTCTAACTTCGAACGTGTGATTTCATACTGCGGCCACGCTTCGGCATACTTTTGAAGTTTCAGCAGGCTTTCTGCGATCATGAAAGACGCGTCGGTGCTTAGGGTTCCTTGCGGGAAGTCTTTGGCCTGTTTTGCAAACTGCTCAATTGCCTTATCGTATTGCTGCTGCTGAAAATAGGCCCAGCCAAGTTTGTAAGTCGACTTCTCCAGCAAAGCCACGTCGACGCTGCGCGTTGCGGCAACCGTGTATGCTTTGATGGCACGATCGTACTTGGAGTTCTCGTACTCTGATTGTCCAACATGGAAGAAGGCTTCTGCTGCGAGCGAACTGTTGGGATAGGCCGTGGTTAACTGACGGAAGGCCTCATTGGCTTTGGCCGTATCCCCGTTGGCTTTCTGAGCCCAAGCAAGTTCATAGTAGACTTTGTCCAACAGCGGAAACTGAGTCGAGGATTGAATCAACGCCTGAAAGGTTTCAATGGCTTGTTCGATTTGCTTCGATGCAACCTGAGCCAAGCCTAGCTCGTACGCTACATTGTTCGCCTGATCTTCAGAAAGCTTTTCATTTTGCAATTGCTTCAAAAGAGGGATCGCGTCTGCGGATCGATTCAATTGCCTTTGGCAAATACTCATCGCGATCCTTGCTTCAATTCCTACTCCATCGTTTCTGCTGGGGATGGCAAGCGGCTGAAGAAGCTCACTTGCCGCTTGGAATTGGTTTTGTTGGATCAGAACGAATGCTTTGCCATAAGTTGCATAATCCATCAACGACTTGTCCTTGGTCGATGACAGAACCGAGTCGTAGTAGCTAAGTGCTTTCGTATAATCATTAGAGCTTGCAGACAACTGTCCGAGCCGAAACTCAACCTGAGCTTTGAATCGCGACTTGGGGAACTCTTTGAGAAGACGTTCTAAAGTGCTCTTGGCTTGGTCCTTCATGTTGCTGGCAGTATACGCTTCTGCAAGCATCAATAATGCCTCGTCGGCTTGTGTCCAAGTTGCGCTGGTTTGGTTCGATTTCGAAAGCGCTTGAATGGCTTCGGGAAACTTCGACAACTTGAGTTGGCTGGACCCCTGCAGAAACCAGGCTTCCGCTTGGATCGTCGCATCTTTTTGTTGCGTCAGCGATTGGGATGTCAAACGAACGACCTCATCGTACTGACCGTTCAGATAACGAGCGGTTGCTAGTCGCAACTCCCAGGATGGCAACATTGGGCTCGAAGGTTCGGCAGCGATCAATTGTTCAAAGCCAGTCGCGGCCGACTCATGTTGCCCCAATTGCAGAGCGGCTTCGGAGCGGATGTATGCGACATCCGAAGCCAACGGATCGTTGGGGAATCGTTTCGCAAATGCTTCGCTCCAACGTTGGGCATCCGCTTGAGCGCCCAACTGCAAGGCTGCGAATGCGGCGTTGTAGGTTGCACGGGGAGCAATGGGGTCGTCTGGGTTTTCTAACGCTATCTGCTCGTAAAGTTTCTTCGCTTCCTCGCGACCTTCGTTCGAGGCCGACAACCCATCCGCCAAATCCATACGCAGCAGAACTGTCATTGGGGATGAAACACCCCATGCCAACGCTTGGCGTGCAATGGGCACTGCGTCCGCAGGCGTGTTTTTCAGGATTGCAATTTGGCAAATCCAATGAGCTGCTTCGACAGCCCGCTCGTCTTTGCCCGCTAACAGACGTTCGAACGTTTGTCGGGCTTCGTCGTATTTTTTGTCTCGCAAAAGAGTTTGGCCGGCAGCCAACGAAGAGTTTTGTGAGAATTGCGATTTGGGGAAAAGCTCCGAAAGTTTCTTGTAGGCCTCTGCGGACTCGTTGAACTTCCCCGCTTTGGCCAAAGCGTAGCCATATCGATACAACGCGTAGTCCGCATTGGGACTCTTTTCAAATTCGCTTGACGACACCACTTGTTTTAGCAGCTCGACAGCTTGTTCCGCTTGATTATCCTTGAGAGCAATTTCGGCGCTACGCAGTTTCACTTCGCGGGCCAATGGGTGCTTGGAATACTTATCGAGAAACAGATCGTAATATTCTTTTGCAAGTTTCGTTTGCTGCTGCTCGTCGTAAGTCAACGCAAGGCCGAAGATAGCGTCCGGCCGAACGGAGGACGACTGCATGTTCTTGTTCTGAACCAATTGGTTGTACAGCGTTGCCGCGCGGTCCAGATTTCCAAGCCTTGATTCCGATTCGGCCGCGTAAAATAGAGCTTTGTCCGTAAAGCTGCCGTCCGGATACTTTTCGGTAAGCAAAGTCAAGACGCGTACCGATTCGGCCAGAGTCTTTTTCCGAGCTGGTTCCGTAGCTGACATGCCGGTTTGGTACATGCACCAACCCAAATTGACGAGAGCTTCCTCCCGCTGCTTCAGTTCCGCATCTTGGAGGGCAGCATTGAATTCGGTGATCGCGAGTTCAAAATCGGGGTTCTCTTTTTGCAAATAACAGATACCCAAGAAATGATGAGCGCTCGACGCCAGAGGGTCCGTGGGAAAGTCTTTTAAAAGCCGCTTCCACTGCTCAATTGCCAATTCAAACGCCGCGTTGTTTTGGGCATTTGCGGCGTCCGCAAAAAGCTCGCGAGCCTTTTCTTCTCTCTTTTCTTTCTCCGTCATTTTCGGTCCAGGTTTCGCCCCGCGAGACGCTGGTGGAGGAGACTTCGGCTTATCTCCGGATTGCTGCCCATACGCGGGCCCAAAAATCAGCCCACTCATCAGGCTCAAGGCAAACAGACGTTTGGCTACTAGCTTGGCCCGAGAGACTTGCGAGAATTGAGAAAAGTTCTTAGCGTGATTTTTCATGGTAATTCCGACGTTGTCGCTGAATAGAACCGATAGTCGACAGCAGAAGTCCCGTCCCTACACCAGTGAAGGTGTTGGCCGAACCGAGTCTGTAGTTTACCGTAGTACTAAGCAATCGGAAAGTTAGACGCGAAGCGTGAATGGTTTTCGATTGGCTTGCATCGTTTGCCAGGTAGCGGCAACGTGGTCGCTAAATCTTGCGAAGGCGTTGCACTCGACCGACCTTGGCGACCGGTTTTTCATCGGAAGTCACCTTCGCAACATCATCGTAAAGCTAGCAAATGCGCATTCTCGTTACCGGCGGAAACGGATTCATAGGATCTCATTTGACGGAATTGCTTCTGAAGCAACAGCATTCCGTCACCATCGTGGACGACCTGAGCACAGGGCAGAAAAGCAATTTGGATCATTTGCTCAGCCACCCCAAATTGAAGGTTGTGCACGCGGACCTGGGAAATCCTGAACTGATTGGGGAAGTGTGTGCCGATGTGGACGTGGTGTATCACTTGGCAGCGGCGGTCGGCGTAGCCTTGATCGCCAAACATCCGATCCAAACGATCCATCGCAATATTTATCCGACTCAATTGTTGCTGGAGGAAATTCGTCGGATCCATTTGGCAGGTAGCCCAATTTCCCTGTTCTTGGCTAGCACCAGCGAGGTCTATGGGAAGAACCCCAAGTCGATTTGGAATGAAAATGACGATTTGGTGTTCGGTTCGACGACCAAGCCTCGATGGAGCTACGGGGCGAGCAAGGCGATCGACGAATTCTTGGCCCTAGCCTGTGTTCGGGAAAATGCGATGAAGGTGGTCATTGGCCGGTTTTTCAACGTGGTGGGGCCCAGGCAATCAGGTGCGTACGGGATGGTTCTGCCACGGTTCATCCAGGCGGCAATGGCGGGGAAGCCGTTGATTGTGCATGACGACGGCAAGCAAGAGCGTTGTTTTGCTCACGTATCCGATGTGGTTGGGGCGGTCGTCGGGTTGATGAATACACCGGGCAGCTTCGGCCGGATTTACAATATTGGGGCGGACACCCCCATTTCGATTTTGGAGATGGCGAAGCGGGTGGTTGCGATCGTGAATCCGGCGTGCGAAATCCAATTCCAATCGTATTCCGAGGCTTACGACGACGATTTTGAGGACATTCGCCGCCGAGTTCCTGATTTAACGCGTTTGAAAGAGACGATTCCGTACCGTCCATCCTATGAATTAGACGACATGATTCGCGACGTATGGCAAGCGACGGTAAAATCCTCGGTAGCAACCTGATATTCCAAAGGTTTTGGGAAGAAGGAACGATGAACTTGACTAGGTGGCGGGGCCAGGATACTCTTTTGCGAACTTGGCCGAGGGTTCGCCTGTCCTAGGGGGAGATTGCCAGGTGAAAAACGGGGGTATAGCTCAGTTGGGAGAGCGCTTGCATGGCATGCAAGAGGTCTGGGGTTCAAGTCCCCATACCTCCACTAAAATCAAGGCGATGTAGCTCAGTCGGTTAGAGCAACGGCTTCATAAGCCGTGGGTCGTTGGTTCGAGTCCAATCATCGCTACTTCTTTTTCCCAGTCGAGTCTTTGGGAATCGTCGATCTCGGGACTGTTTTCCGGTCGCATCGTTTCAAGAGAAGCGTGAAGTGCTCCATGGTAGAACGGTTCTCCTCGACCGTTCCCGAATCTTGCAACGACATTTCAGCTCCATTCATACACACAGGCTATTCCGTCGGTGCGAAAACCGATTACTAAACCACGGAACACACTGAATACACGGAAGGAAGGCACACGGTAATAAGGCTCTTTTTCCGTTTGTTCTGTGGTTGTCACCAACTCTCTCCGAAGCTTGAAGTCATCCTCTATTTTGCGAGCACGCCTGGACGCTCTAAACGCCAGATTGAACGTCCAAAAACATCATGGAAACGTATCAGTCTCGTTGGCATTTTCGGGATAGTAGCCTAGCTGGAACCACAGAAGGTCTCCAGGCACTGTTCGAGAAGATGATTTCTAGCGGCTGCTTACAAGGTCGGAGTGCGCGTGATCGCCTTGAATGTTGCCAAGATATTGCGAACGGACTTCTGGGTGCTGTTTCACTTCTTCCGGAGTCCCTTCACACAGGACGATCCCTTTGCTGATCACATAACAACGATCGACTGCCGACAGGATCTCTAATGCCGCGTGGTCGGTTATCAGGATGGAAATGCCCGTGCTGCGAAGATCGAAGATGGTTTGCTGAATACTTTGAACGGTTACGGGATCGATGCCGGCAAAGGGCTCGTCGAGCATGATAATTCGCGGATTCGAAACCAAGCACCTCGCAATTTCTAATCGGCGCCTTTCGCCCCCCGAAAGCTTGGAGGCCTTGGATCGCCGTATGTGCGTGATATCAAACTGAGCCAAGAGCTCTTCGGTTCGCTTGCGCCGATCTGCTCGGTTAAAGCCCAACAATTCCAGCATCGCTAATATGTTTTGCTCGACCGTAAGCTTCCGAAAAACGCTTGATTCTTGCGCCAAGTAGCCCATGCCACCGTCTCTCGCTCGGCGGAACATAGGCCAATACGTCACTTCTTCGCCACCTAAAAAGACTTGGCCTCGGTCTGGCATCACGAGCCCACACGTCATGCGGAAACTGGTTGACTTTCCTGCACCGTTGGGACCCAGCAAGCCTACGATTTCGGCCTTGCCAACACGCATGCTAACGCCGTTGACTACTTTGCGCCGTCCATACGTTTTCTCGAGGCCAACTACACTCAGAACATCCATGTTCTCGTTTCCTTCGATTCGGGTTTATTCTGGGGTACTATTCTGGGTTACTATTTTGGGCTAACGGATCAAGCCCATGCGTTGCACGTTGGGCACGAAAGGGATCGGTGCATTCCAATAATGAGGCCAAAAGACCATCACCGCACGACCTATCATCAGTCGCTCTGGAGTGTGTCCCCATGACCTCGCGTCCGCGCTGGCGCTGGAGTTATCCCCCATGGGAAAGTACCAGTCATCTTGCATCGGGAAATCAACCACCTGACGATTGCGAGCGAACGGGCTTTGTGCCCACAGTGTTGGGTTGGTTAGGATAGCATTTCGAAGCAAACCTTCTTGAGACATTTGCTTCACGAGCTCGCTGGCGGACATATCATGAACTTCTCTTGCGTAGCGTTCGTTGTTGGCCGGCGAAGAAGAGTCGCGCAGAGTGGTTGAAATTTCGCGATAGTCGTACAGGCTTTGATTTTGATTTCCCTGAGCAATGTAATAAATGTCGCGATAAACCTGCACGCGAGTCAACTCGGCACTGCCGCCGTCTAAACCAATTCCAACAGGTGCTGCATCGAGCGGATCTGTAGGTGTTGTTTTAGGCACTCGATCTGTTAACGGAAGATACGCTAGCGTCATCATATCTCCCTTCCAAGGCAGATGCTTTCCATCAATCCAAAGGATGAGCGTATCGTCGACGTTCGCAAACTTCAGACGGTGCCGCGAACCGGCGCGAACCGAAGTTGCAACACTCGCAGTCGCAGCAAGTTTCCCGTCGCCTACATCGAAGGCATCGACCGACTTGCCATCCAAAGACACAGTCGCAGTTGCCTGCCCGCTGGTTAAATCAATTCGGCATTCATGCTGCACTCCTGCTTCGATTAAAAGCAAAGCCATGGACTTCGCGTCTTTCCCCAGAACAACATCCACTTCGACCGCCAAATCGCCGGTCCAGTGAATTCCATCGTTTTCAATGGGCTGATTGGCGGGGCTCCAATTCCGAATGCTATTCGAGATGGTCTCTGCTGCAAATTGCGAAAACGGTTCGTTCAGTTCTTTAGGCATGAACCGGCTGAAGCTGGCGTTGTAGGCCGTGAAGTCCGTGATCAGTCGCGACGACTGCGGAGCCACGGGAGCATCTAATTTTTGATTGACGACAATTTTTTCCCAAGAGAGCGGATCGATTACGCGGTGGAAATAGCGAATCCATTGAGTGCTCCCAGGCGAAGCGTTAGAGACTGTTGCCTGCCACTTGCCAACAGACTGGTCGATTTTCCATATCGAATTGCCTCCCGAGCCTTCTGGGGCTGAATCGGAAGAAAAGGGCTGCCACGCGTTGGGAACACCAACCTCGACCAGAGACTTCGAGACATGTTTTGAATCGAACAACTTTTGAAGCATTGCTTCGACGACATGCGGAGGCTTCCTGGCTATTGCAAACGAGCTTGCCGCCCCAGCGTTCTGGCCCTGCTTCTTCTCAACGAGCCCGGAGTTCTCTTGGATGTAAATGTCTCCCTCGCGAATGCGGACTGTTTCATTGGGGAGCCCAATGCATCGCTTGATATAGTTGAGTCTCGCGTCAAGAATGTATTTGAAGACGATCACATCCCAACGCTTCGGAGCAGCGAAAACGTAAGCCAACTTGCTTACCAGGATGCGGTCCCCTGAAAACGTAACATGATTGGAATCCTGGCTCGGGTCCGCAATCTGCGGCTTTCGACACAGCGGACACGTGGTGGCAACCACCGTCCGGTCGTTGCGAGCCCCCGTCTCCGTAAATTCATTACTGGCTCCGCATTGGTACTGGTACCCACAGTCCTCGCAGCGGATGTCTTTGTGAGCCCCCATCAGCGTTGGGGCCATCGAACCCGTTGGAATAACAAAGGCTTCCGCGACGAACGCCTTGAACAAAAGCGCCAAGACAAAAGCAACCGCAAGACTCTCTATGGTCTCGCGCACTACCTGAACGCTTGTCGCTGGAGCACTGGGAGCTTCGGATGGGGTGGCGGTCGGAGTTGTCATTAAGGTTGCGGTTGGGGTAGCGATCCAAGGGTGAGTGCGTTGTCTTACGACTCTCCAGTATAAGCGAATTCATCCCTTCGCGGCTGCGCTGGAATTCTGGTTCCCCAGCGATCCAGCCCTAGCCTGGTTTTCTTGTTGAGCCGCGGGCGCTAGCCGCGATATGAATTCACTGCAAAAGCAATCCAGGCCTGCTTATGTTCTCAAGCAAACACTCAAGATAAGGAAAGCTAATCAAAAGGAGTGTTTTCCGGATGTAGCTTCCGATTCGTTCGCTTCCAACAAGAAAAACCAGCATGCGATTCGCTGCATTGGGCAACCCAATTGCGGAAGTTGTGTCCCCCTAAATCACGCAGAAGGAGCAACAGGGCGTCAGTAATGGCGGAAATTCGCATTGAACCGCGCAATCAAATCGGAAGGAATGCAGGTTGCATCTTTACGCCTGACTTCAATTTAGCCACAATCTATCAGTTTGCGATTATCGTTAGGGCTTCGCTGCGGATTAACAAGTGACCCGCGTGCGAACAAGCTGTCCTGAATTTAATGATTGAGAAAGAACGTACCCAATGGCAGATGCGAAACTCTTAGGTGAAGTCGATCCTGCGGTGATGGCCGCATCAGGCCAAGTTGAAGCGCAGGTGGATGTTGATCCAGCAGAGACCAGTGAATGGCTTGGTTCATTGGACTATGTTCACAAGAGCAAAGGCGCTGACCGTGTTCGTTATCTGGTGAAAGCACTCGAGAATCGTGCTCGGCGCGACGGGGTGGACATCCCCATTGAAACAACGACTCCGTACATCAACACCATCCCACCTTCGAAGCAACCTGCGTTCCCTGGCAATCGTGAGATCGAGCGTCGGATCAAGAGCATTATTCGTTGGAACGCAATGGCCATGGTGGTTCGGGCCAACAAGAAAACCGATGGTCACGGTGGGCTGCTCGGTGGCGGTGTTGGCGGGCACATTAGTACTTTCGCAAGTAGCGCTACTCTTTACGAAGTTGCCTTCAATCACTTTTTCCGAGGCCGCGGTGAGTCCGGCTACGACGGAGACATCATTTATTTCCAAGGGCACGCTTCGCCCGGTATGTATTCACGAGCATTCTTGGAAGGTCGATTGCCTCAAGAGAAGCTTGAGAACTTTCGACAAGAGCTGCAGCCAGAAGGCGGCCTGAGCAGCTACCCACACCCTTGGTTGATGCCTAACTTCTGGGAGTATCCAACGGTTTCGATGGGGCTTGGTCCCATCATGGCCATCTACCAAGCAAGGTTCAACGAGTACCTTCAGGACCGTGGCTTCAAGAACACGTCGGGCCAAAAAGTTTGGGCGTTTCTTGGCGACGGCGAATGCGATGAACCAGAAACTCTGGGTGCCATTACCTTGGCCTCCCGCGAGAAACTGGACAATTTGATTTTTGTAGTGAACTGCAACCTGCAAAGGCTGGACGGGCCGGTTCGCGGCAACGGCAAGATCATTCAAGAGCTCGAAGCGATCTTCCGCGGTGCTGGCTGGAATGTCATCAAGGTGGTTTGGAGCAGCGACTGGGACGCCTTGCTTGAGAAAGACGAATCGGGTCTGCTCGCTCAGCGAATGACGGAAGTGGTCGACGGTCAGTACCAGAAGTATGTCGGCATGAACGGTGCCTACATTCGGGAGCACTTCTTTGGCAAGTACCCTGAGCTGCTGAAGTTGGTCGAGAACTATTCCGACGAACGGCTGGAGAAAATGAAGCGTGGCGGGCATGACCCTGAGAAGGTTTACGCCGCTTATAAAGCGGCTGTCGAACACAAGGGCCAGCCGACGGTGATCTTGGCAAAGACCATCAAAGGCTACGGACTGGGTGAAGCTGGCGAAGGCCGCAACATTGCTCACAACCAAAAGAAAATGAACGAAAAGGAACTGCTCGAGTTCCGCAGCCGGTTCGGTATCCCCATCTCCGATGAAGAGGTTGGCAACGCACCGTTTTACAAGCCACCTGCATCCAGCAACGAAATCAAGTACTTGCAGGATCGAAGAACCGCCTTGGGTGGATCTGTTCCAAGTCGACCAACCGAGCATCCGAAATTGGAAGTGCCGACTTTGGACGATTATCGAAAGTTCATGTCGACCCAGTACGACGGCAAATCGATCAGCACCACCAACGGCTTTGTGCGATTGCTTGGACGCTTGGTGAAGGATAAGAAAATAGGGGCCAACATTGTCCCAATCGTTCCTGACGAATCTCGTACTTTTGGTATGGAAGGCCTGTTCCGTGAGATCGGGATTTATGCGCACGCCGGCCAGTTGTACGAACCGATCGACTCGGACCAAATCTCCTACTACAAAGAAGCCAAAGATGGCCAGATTTTAGAGGAAGGGATTACCGAGGCTGGTTCGATGAGCAGCTTTAATGCCGCTGGTACAGCCTACTCCGCGCATGGGATCAACATGATCCCGTTCTACATTTACTATTCCATGTTCGGATTCCAACGAGTGGGTGATTCGATTTGGGCCGCTGCAGACATGCGGGCGAAGGGCTTCTTGATTGGTGGTACTGCCGGTCGCACAACATTGAACGGCGAAGGGTTGCAGCATCAAGACGGTCACAGCCACCTGAACGCGATGGCGTTTCCAACCGTTCGAGCGTACGACCCAGCATGGGCTTATGAGACGGCTGTCATCGTTCTGGATGGAATGCGTAGGTTGTACCAAGAAGATGAAACAGCCATTTATTACATTACCGTTCATAACGAAGATTACGAAATGCCGGCGATGCCTGAAGGTGTCGAAGATGGAATCATCCAGGGCATTTACAAATACTCTTCGCGCGAAGTCGACGGCGCCAAAGGCCGAGTGCAATTGTTCGGTAGTGGTTCGATCCTTCGAAATGTTCTTGAGTCGCAAAAGATTCTCGCCGAGAAGTATGGTGTCGCCAGCGATGTGTGGAGCGTGACTAGCTACACGCAGCTTCGAAGGGATGCACAATCCTGCGAACGATGGAACATGTTGCATCCGGATCAAACACCTCGTAAGAGCTACATCGAGAAGGTGCTTGCTGGCGTGAAGGGTCCGATTATCTCCTCCAGCGACAATGTTCGAGCTGTCGCAGAACAATTGCTCCCGTACATGACGGAAGACTACTACGTGCTAGGGACAGATGGTTTGGGACGAAGTGAGACTCGAACGGCCTTGCGACGTCACTTTGAAGTCGACGCAGCGTCCATCACGATTGCAGCCCTGTATCGATTGAGCAAACAAGGGGTGTTCCCAACCAGCACAGTCGCGGCGGCCATCAAGGAATTAGGGTTTGATCCCGAAAAACCAAACCCGCTGTACACTTAGCACCGACCTGCGGGGCTCATTGAGACCTGCGACGATTTCACCGTTACCAGTCACTTCTACTCTTGATCATAACAGCCAACGCAATGTCAACAGAAATCAAACTTCCATCCTTGGGCGAAGGTATCGAATCCGGCGATGTCCTGGAAATCTTGGTCAGCGTCGGCGACATGGTCAAGAAAGAACAGTCTCTGTTGGAAATGGAAACGGACAAGGCTACGGTTTCCGTACCAAGTCCAATCGCAGGAAAAGTTGTTAGCATTGCCGTGAAAGAAGGGCAAACCGTTCCAGTCGGTTCGGTCATTGTGAGTCTTGAGGCCGTGGGGGCACCTGCGGCTCCAGCACCGTCTGCGCCCGCTGCACCAGCAGTGTCCGCACCAGCACCGGCAGTAGAGCCAGCATCCGCTGCTCCGGCGCCAGTCGCACCAGCACCCGCCGCCCAAACACCAACCGCTCCGGTACAAGCCGCTGTGGCTTCGGTCGCTCCACCAAGACAGATCCCGGTTGCAGCCCCTATTTCAGTTCCGCCAACTGTAGCAGCGCCTGTGACTTCGACCGTGTCGACTGGTTCTGGAACTCCTTTTGCTGACGATGTGATTCCTGCCGGGCCCGCGATTCGTCGCTTTGCCCGTGAAGTGGGCGTCGATTTGTCAGAAGTGCAAGGGTCGGGTGACGGCGGACGCATCACGCGTGACGACGTCTTGACCGTGGTTCGCCATGCCAATCAAAGCACTAAAGCAACGACAGCTGCAACTGCCCCAACGGCCAGCGTCGCCGCACCATCAGCTCCTGAACAATCCACTTCCCCGAAGAGTGCCGCGAAATCGTCGTTGCCTGGAACCCCAGCAACAGACGATTACGGACCAATTCGAGTGGACCGCATGACCAAGATTCGCAAGACCATTGCGGCTCAAATGCACAAGTCCTGGTCGACCGTGCCTCGCGTTGTCAATTTCGATGATGCAGACGTAACCGAGCTTGAAGCCTTTCGTCAAACGAGCAAGGACGATTATGCATCACGAGGCATCAAGCTGACCACCATGCCTTTCTTGATCAAAGCCGTTGCTACCGCGTTGAAGCATCATCCGTCCCTGAACGCGATGCTAGACATGGAAAACGATCAGATCATCTACAAGGACTATGTCAACATTGGAATTGCTGTGGACAGCGATCGCGGGTTAGTCGTGCCCACTTTAAAAAATGCCGACAAGATGTCGATTCCTGATATTGCATACGGTTTGTCGACTCTCGCTGCCCGCGTGAAAAACAACGATTTCGCCGTGAGCGATCTCCGTGGTGGAACCTTTACCATCAGCAACCTCGGCGCGATCGGCGGTACGTACTCGACCCCCATCGTGAACGTTCCGGAAGTTGCGATCTTGTTGGTCGGTCGTTCCCGTAAAATGCCGATCGTGATGGATGACGATTCGATCAAGCCTCGGTTGATGATGCCATTGAGCCTGGCGTATGACCATCGATTGGTGGACGGAGCAACGGCAGCACGCTTTCTAAACGATATCATTGCTTACCTGGAAGCACCAAGCCGACTGTTGCTCGCTATCTAGAAAGCTGTTTTTCGCAACGAATTGTAGGTGGCGTCCTTCCAGCAAAACGATTCAATGCGGATGGGTCAAGTCAGACTGACTGCCATCCTCTGAATCCTGAAGACCTAGGCTTGCATCCTAGGTTGCGTCAACTGTACATTGCTATGGCAATGTACTTACGTTCTGGCTCTGGGCTTAACCACAAGCGTGGTGTCCTGGACTTCGACCACTTCGATCGGCGATTCTTCGTCGATCCAATCGCCTGAGCTTGTGACCTGAAAAACGCGATCGCCGACAGTGGCTTTCCCAGAGGGATTGCAACGTGAGACGGTCATTCCGTTCCAGCCGATGAACGTCCTTAGATCTTCTTTTGTTTGCTCGAACAGAATCAACTCACGGTCTTCCGTGGGTGGTTGAAGCGAAAACCACCTTATCATAGGCAATTTTGCAAGCTGCTTTCGGAACAGCACCGCCAACCCCATCAGCGTGATCGTAATCAAGCCTAGCTGACCGATCCCTTGCGCCGTGCGCTGCCACTGGTAGTTGTTAGTGGGGATGACAAATGTCTGGCCGGCAAGAAGAAGTCCAACGCCCAGCATGATCAGTCCAGCGATTCCAAACACTCCAAAACCAGGCAATACAAACATCTCAATGCCCAAGCAGACAACCCCACCCAGAATCAAAAGGATTTCGAGCCACTCCACGGTTCCTTGAAACAAATGAATCCAAAAGAACAGAAGAAAACAAATGCCCGACAAGACTCCGGCTACACCAATTCCTGGTGTACTGAGTTCAGCGCTCAAGCAAATAATGCCCACCATAAACAGCAACATGGACAACCACACTTGGCCAGCCAGCCATTCAACAAACTGCTCGGTTCGGTTCGTGCGTATTTCGTCAGGAAGCGTTTCGATCCCGAATCGTTTACCGACAGCATCGAGCGACGATAACGATTCCGATGCGAGCCCCAATTCGTTGGCTTTCTCAAACCCAACCCCTTCAGGAAAGGTAACGCGTTCTCCTTGAACCCACTGCGGCACGATCGGATCATCGATCAACCAATCGGGATTAGCTAGCTGTTTTCGCCCGTCGAACGAATTGTATTCGAAGATGGGTATGTCCTGGCAAATCAGACTCAGCAGTTCACCCTCGGATCTAGCGGCTGTTCTTGCGAGCAACTGGAGTTGTTCGCGGTAGTCTCTGCATACGGCCTGCGAAATGGTAGCTTCGCCTGCTCCCCCTAGCATGGCCTTCGGTTGCATGAGAATGGTGTCGCAAGCCAGCGGAATGAGAGCGGCGTCACCCAGTGCAGAGTCGCTGATGAAACAAACCACCTCCGCCCGTTCTGCAGGGATCTCTGCCAAGTACTGAGCGAGCCGCAGACTCTCCACCAGGTTACCGCCCGACGAATCGATCTCCAGCAAGATCAAATTGACTTCGGCGCGAGTCAGCCCTTCTTCGATGGCGCGAATGCTTCGATTGACCTGCCTACCCGACATGATCCCCGTAAGGTGAGTGCGAATTGCGACTCGCTCTCCTTCGAACAAGGCTTGGCTGACCATCGGCTTGGTCAGCTTCAGCGATTGCTCGAGCTGATCCTTGTCGTTTGCCGTGTGAGCGATCCAACGCCAGTTCCGAAGCTCTTGCCCGCTAAAAAATGCCATCTGGTTGGTCGGCACCATTTGGATTTCGTCAGCAGTATCTTCGGTTCGCTCTTGCTTGGCGATCCGTTCGGTCAGCCGGGTGAGTGTGATGTACTCAACAGGTTTGTTCTTGTCGGTAAATTCAACACGAACCAGGGACTCCGTGGAATCCAACAGCGAAAGCACGGCTGCAGGTGGAAAGGCACCACGGCGGGCAGCGACATCGAGGTAGGCCTGTCGAATGGTCGAGTCTTGCAACGGCTCGTCGATTCCGGCTTTGCCGATCTCCGCATCGGATGCGATCGCGATCTCCTCGCAGCTGAGTGCGACAAGCACCGCGTGCCCGCAAATGGTCTTTGGCAAATAGGCAACGCTCCGAATTCGGCTTCCACGCGGTCCGCTGAGCCAGCGAGCCAAGCCAAGCGCGCGTTCGAAAGGGGTGTTGCGACCGATTTCCGACGCTTCCCATTCAGCCTGCTTGCTCTTGGTGAATTCAAGCACAACCAACGGGCGATCTAAGCCATTCGCCGTAATGGCAATCCGTTCCAGCGATTCGGTCAGCCTCATCTCGGCTGCCGAGCTCAAGGGAAACTCGATGGGAATCATTGTCGAGGGGACGGTCGGGCCAGTGGGTTGTTTCCCGAAGCTCGCCTGGTTGCACGATGCGGTTAGCACCAAACCTAGCGTCACGAGAACAGAGAATCTCACCCAACTGAGGCACAAGGCATAGCAACACATGGTTTCAACGCTTCTTTGGTTAATCAATCAGAATTCTCATCATACGTCGCAGTGGCTCGGCTGCCCCCCACAAAAGCTGATCTCCAACGGTAAAAGCCGAAAGATACTTCCCGTGCTGTGTCGACTCCAAATCCATTTTTCGCAATCGGCCAACCGGACAGACCATTCCGCCCGTAACAGCAGCCGGTGTCAACGCTTTTACAGACGCAGCTCTTTCGTTGGGTATCACTTTGGACCAGGGATTTGCTTGATCGAGCATCTCAACGATTTCTTCCAGCGGCACATCCTTGGTGAGTTTGATCGTAAGGGCTTGGCTATGGCAAC
>JBIKLJ010000283.1:0-5640 GCA_044359895.1 Pirellula sp. | reverse complement strand
AGAAGCGGCCGTCATTGACATGGCGTCCGATCTGTTGGAGCTTCAAGCAAAACGAAAGAGTCTTACGGGAATCCAGTTTAAGCCGGACTCCGTTTGGCAAAGCCAGTTCGATGGTTCGTTTCCCTATGAGGAGACACCGGATCAGTTGACAGCGATTGCCGCGACGAAGGCCGATATGATGGCAACGCGCCCTATGGAACGCTTGATATGCGGTGACGTTGGATTCGGAAAGACCGAAGTTGCCATGCGGGCTGTCTTCAAGGCGGTAGAGAGCGGGTACCAAGTTGCAGTGCTAGTGCCGACCACCGTCTTGGCAGAGCAGCATTACAAAACGTTTTGCAAACGGATGGCGGAGTTTCCGTTCGAGATCGCTAAGCTCAGTCGGTTTGAAACGACGCAAGAACAAAAAGAAACTGTCAAGCGTATCGCCAAGGGGCAGGTAGACATCGTCATCGGAACGCATCGACTTGCATCCACCGATGTTCAGTTCTTTAATCTTGGTTTGTTGGTGATTGACGAAGAGCAAAAATTTGGTGTGGAACTGAAGGAACGCATCAAGAAGTCCACTGCGATGGTGGACATTCTGACTTTATCGGCAACCCCGATCCCTCGAACGTTGCATATGTCCTTGTTGGGCGTTCGCGACATTTCCAATTTGGAAACACCCCCAGAAGAGCGAATGGCCGTGGAAACACGCGTGGTTCGTTTCGACGATTCGCTGGTTCGCAATGCGATTTTGCGTGAACTGAATCGGGACGGCCAAGTGTATTTCGTTCACAACCGTATCGAAGACATGCATTCGATTGCGGCACGATTGCAGCGGATTGTGCCAGAGGCTCGTATTCTCATTGGGCATGGGCAAATGGCAGAGGGAGCGCTCGAGCAGGTCATGCTCGACTTTGTCGACCATCGTGCGGATGTTTTGCTGGCAACCACCATCATCGAAAGCGGATTAGATATCCCCAACGCCAACACGATCTTTATCGATGAGGCTAATCGGTATGGGCTGAGCGAGCTCCATCAATTACGAGGCCGGGTTGGCAGATACAAGAACCAAGCCCATTGTTATTTGCTTGTCGATCGCGACCGGATGTTGAATCCCGATGCAGCGAGACGATTGCATGCGATCGAAGAGTATTCGCAACTGGGCGCAGGGTTTGGAATTGCGATGCGCGATCTAGAGATTCGGGGCGCTGGAAACCTATTAGGGACTCAACAGAGCGGTCACATTGCGACGGTTGGATACGAACTGTATTGTCAGTTGCTCGAAGGGGCGGTGCGACAACTGACCAAGCAGCCACCCAGGATCAGCATCGATGTGGAAATCAATTTGCCGGTCGAGGCGTTCTTACCAACCGACTATATCCCCGAAATTCGTCACAAGATCGACGTCTATCGTCGTCTCAGTCGGTTACAGAACGTGCAGTCGATAGCAGATCTCAAGCAGGAGCTCGCGGACCGCTTTGGTGTTCCGCCCCCTTTGGTGGTTCGATTGTTGGATATCGCCGAGCTAAGAATGGATGCAGCGCTTTGGTCGATACGCTATGTGGGCATTGAAGACGGCTACATGTCCTTTACTTATACGGACCAAGGGCGAATTGAGCAATTGGCTCGAAGGCACAACGGTCGCCTTCGGATTGTCGATTCCAAGAGCGCGTACTGGCCTCTGCGACCTGATGAACCGAAACCGGTGGCCGTCCCATATGGAAAAGGCAATCCGCCTCGCGGACACACTACTCCCAGGGGCCAGGCTGCTCGACCTGAGACCAATGCTGAAGTCGTTGCCAAAACGGACTTGCTCGCGGTCTTACGATCCGTCCTGACGTTCCCCTAAGAGTCTACAACCGCGAGCGAAGTTCAGCGATGCCCGGTCGTTTTGATTTGCGGTACAATGCAGTCGAGGAGTACTGGGCAGCTCTGCAGTACTGGGCAGCTCTGCAGTACTGGGCAGCTGTGCTGCGAACTTAAGACGAACAACGAAACCTTGCTTTCTGGAGAAGCAACGCACCATGGATTACTGGCAACTTTCAGGCAAGCGGTTTGTGGTGATGGGGGTGGCGAATCGCAAGAGCGTCGCTTACATGATCGGAAAATCGCTGGAAGCGAATGGTGCGCTGGTGGAGTACGTGGTACGGAGCCAAAAGCGGAAAGAAGAATTGTCGAAGCTGTTTCCGAACGCTCCGATTTGGATTTGCGATGTGGAAGACCAGCAACAGATTGATTCCTTGGCAGTCGACTTAGGGAACAATGCGCAAACCATTCAGGGCTTTGTTCATTCGATCGCATTTGCCGATTACAGCGACGGCATGAAGGCATTTCATGAAACTACCAGAAAGCAGTTTTTGCAAGCAATTGATATTTCCTGTTTTTCTTTAATTGCGGTCAGCAATGCGATCAAGGGTCTGCTGGCCCAAGACGCCTCGGTCGTCACCATTGGGATCTCGACCACCAAGATGGCAAGCGAAAGTTATGGCTTTATGGCTCCGGTGAAGGCCGCATTGGATTCGTCCCTGGCATTTTTGTCCAAGTCGTTCAGCCGCTTTTCCAAAATCCGGTTCAATGCGGTTGGGGCTGGACTGTTGAAGACAAGCGCGTCGGCGGGCATCCCTGGATACGTAGATGCTTATCTCTTTGCGGAGAAAGCCATCCCCAGAGGAACAGGAGTAACGACTCAAGAGGTGGCGGATACGGTGGTGTTCTTATTGAGTCCGCGTTCATCCGGCATTGCGTCTCAGACGATTGTGGTCGATGCTGGCATGGCAACCAATTATTTTGATCAGGCGATCATTTCCAAGGTGTCGGGTCAATAGTAGTTCGTGCATCAGATCGTGTTTCCTCGTACTTGTCGTGCTCGTGCTCGTGCTCGTGCTCAGTGGAACGGTACTCGTACTAGAAAGAATGCAGAAGACCGAACCCACCTTTGTCCATGAACGAGTCGAATTGGTAAAACGAGCCTGATTCGGTATTGGATCGATCGAGCACGAGCACGAGCACGAGTACCGCGATGCTAAGTACGAGAAGAAGCACGAACAGAGGGTCGCAACAGGATGCCAGCACCTGCCGTTCGAAATAAAAAAAATCGGCCCATCATTTCTGACGGGCCGATTTTAGAGATCATGTCTGACGACAAGCAGTTCGAATTTCGCTATTAACGAATTCGGGTGCTGCTTGCTTGAATGACATGACGCTTGGTGTTCAAGTATGCATGTGGATCAACTACTGGAGCTGGAGCTGCTGCTGGTGCAGCAACTGGAGCAGCAACCGATGTTCCACCGCACGAGCTGCAACCGGCTGGAGCTGCGCACGAATCGCAAGCAACAGCTGCATCGCAGCCTGAGCTCTTCTTGCACGAGAAAATCTTAGCAAGCAGACCACGATGCTTCTTCAAGCCACATCCGCTATCGCAAGATGGAGCTGCACATGGATCGCAAGCAGCGATTTCAGCGCCGCATGTTGGAGCTGCACCGCAACCGGATCCGCATGGTGCCATTTCAGCGCCACAGGTCGGAGCTGCACAAGGATCACAAGCAGCGATTTCAGCGCCACAGCTTGGAGCACAAGCCAACTTGCCCTTCAATCCGCAAAGCTTGCCCTTCAAGCCCTTGAGGGCCGAAAGAAGAGGCTTGCGAGGAGCACAGCATGGGCTTTCAACGCCACAGCTTGGTGTTCCGATTGGGCCGCATGAAGCGATTTCTGCGCCACAGCTTGGAGCTGCACCGCAACCAGATCCGCATGGGGCAGCCATTTCGGCGCCACACGATGGATCAGCTGCACCGGATCCGCATGGAGCCATTTCGGCTCCGCACGATGGATCCGCAACCGAAGTATCGCAGCACGAGCTGGATGCTCCGCAACCATGTCCGCCAAGTAGGCGGCTCAATAGATCGCCGCCGAAGCTTTGTCCACAGAGGCTAGCACCTAGGACGAACGAACCAACTACAATATTCATTTTCATCGAGCCAAATCTCCCTACATATATTGTTCACTGACAATTGTTCACAGGCCAACTTGGACGGCTGTTTTGAGACCGATTTCGGCGCACGAAGTCGCCGCCGAAATCGCCCTCAATTGGCTTGGCATGTAGCACTTTGCCGTAGCACAGTGCCATTGACTTCGTTTGCCTCATTACTCAAATGATCACCTTCCTGTTGGGCGATCATTTGACCGTCGTCGTTGTGCTTTGAAAGACCCCTCAGTCCTCCAAAACTTTTCAATCGTTGCCGGTCGAGTATTCCCGTTACTCGATCAGTATCTGGGTCACCGGCAATTCTTCTTTCGCAACTTTCTCACCGGACTGCACGTTCAGCCAAGTTAAGATGCGAGGTTGAGGGAAGGTATCGGCCAGACGTGGAAATACCCTTGAGGTTGCAGTTCCATTTTTCGAAAAATGATGCCTAATAAGAGTTTACGTAAGTTTTGACGATTGCGAGGAGGCTTTCGTTTAGTCCAATTACCCCAGCGCAAATATTGCCTAACCTACCAAAGACTGGCGTCAACCTTTTAGCAATCCGCAAAGTCTACCCGCTTTACTTTCCATCCTATCGAAATGAAGTTCGAATGAAAATTGTCTACCTGACCGCGGGAGCCGCAGGAATGATCTGCGGCTCGTGCTTGCACGACAATGCACTAGCAAAAAACCTAATAGAACTAGGGCATGATTGTCTTCTGATTCCGGTCTATACCCCCATTCGGACGGATGAGGTGGATGTCAGCATCGATCGTGTGTTCATGGGGGGGATCAATGTCTATCTGCAACAGAAGCTGCCGTTCTTGTCGTACTTGCCGAATTGGTTCGATGGGTTTCTTAACCAAGCTTGGCTGATCAACCCGCTTACCAAGAACGCCGGCAAAACCTCTCCCCATCTTTTGGGGGCTTTATCGGTTTCGATGTTGAAGGGGACTCAAGGCCGGCAACGAAAGGAGTTTCTCCGGTTGCTCGACTGGATCGATAGGGATATCCAACCGGAGATCGTGGTGTTTACCAACCTGCTTATTGGAGGGTGCATTCCTGATTTACAGCGCCGCAGCAAGGCAAAGATCTTCGTAACACTTCAAGGGGACGATATCTTCTTGGACTCGTTGCCGGAAAAGTATCGAACTCAAGCGATACATCTGATGCAATCGTTAGTGCCCCGAGTGGATAGATTCCTTCTGCATTCTCAGGATTACGCGTCTCGGATGGGAAAGCTACTTCAGATCCCGAGCGAGAAGCGGCACGTGGTTCCTTTGGGAATCGATGTGAAGGACTTCCGCAACTTAACGCGAAGCCCCAGCGTTTCCAACGATTTTGTCTTAGGTTATTTGGCAAGAATGGCACCGGAGAAAGGGCTGCACCGATTGATTGATGCGTTTATCGAGATTGCACGTCAACCTGGCATGGAGCATGTTCGTTTGCGATTAGCCGGTTGGATGGGGGCGCAGCACTCAGACTTTTGGAAAGAGCAAACGACCAAGCTCGAAAACGCTGGACTGAACGATCGCTGGGAATACCTGGGAAGCATCGATCGGAAGCAAAAAGCGGAATTCTTGTCGAAGCTTGATCTATTCTGCGTCCCAACCACCTACGAAGAGCCGAAGGGACTGTTTTTGCTGGAGGCGATTGCCGCAGGTACGCCCTATTTACAACCCAGTCATGGCGCC
>JBIKLJ010000282.1:0-5647 GCA_044359895.1 Pirellula sp. | reverse complement strand
TCGTCGAAGTCCAAGCCCGAAGCTAAAAAAGCGACTGAAGCTAAGAAGCCTGCGAAGCCTGATGCGCCCAAAGCAAAAGCAGCACCTGCAAAACCAAGCCCGAGCAAAGCTAGTTCGAAAGAGGCAATCAACGTCAAGATAACCAAAAAGAAACCAAGGTAAGCGGAGCAAGACAACATGGCTGGACATTCGCAATGGGCGAACATCAAACACCGTAAGGCCTTGGTCGACAGCAGGCGCAGCAAGCTGTGGAGCAAGCTTTCCAAAGCCATCATCGTCGCGGCAAAACTTGGTGGGGGGGATCCGAGCGGCAATGTTCGATTGCGAACCGCAATTCTTGATGCGAAAGCTGTTTCGCTTCCGAAGGATAATATCGAACGGGCGATTAAAAAAGGGACCGGCGAGATCGAAGGTGGCGACGTAGAAGAAATCCTTTACGAAGGGTACGGGCCAGGTGGTGTTGCTGTCTTGTGCGACATCATGACTGATAACCGCAATCGCACAGCCCCCGAAGTTCGAAAGTTGTTTGATACCCATGGTGGGAAGCTTGGTTCAACCAATTGTGTCGCTTACTTGTTCGAACGCAAAGGCATGATATCCATCAAGCAATCTGCCGTTGATCTCGAAACATTGATGGAGATTGCGCTCGAAAACGGCGCCGATGACGTAAGCGAGGTGGACGACCGATTTGACTTGACTTGCACCACGGAATTCTATTCTGCGGTCGTAGAGGCTATCGAAGCCCAGGGAATTTCCATCGAGGTGAAAGAGGTTGCGCGAGTGCCTAGTTCGACGGTTGAAGTGGATGCTGAGACTGCGGTCACCCTGATGAAATTGTTGGAAAAGCTAGAAGATCATGATGATGTGCAGTCGGTTGCGTCCAATGTCAACTTCTCGCCAGAGCAATTGGCCTCGTTCGGCTAATTTGCAATCCAAGTAGGTCCTTCCTTCGTGAAGGACAACACTCTAAAAATGACCTACCTAAAAATGGATCGCCTTGACGCAAGTAGTCCTTCCTTTTCAAAAGAGATTGCGGGTCTTCGAAAGAAGTTAAGTCCGGATGGATCGGTTGTGTCGGAACGCGGAAAGCATATGACGATTCAGGTTTTTGGCGAGCCATTATCGCCACAGATGGTGGTGGATCGAATTTGCAATGATGTCAAGCAGCGAGGAACAGCTGCGGTTTTGCAGTATGCCCAAGCGTTGGACAATCCGAACTCGTCCGCCGACAATCTTCGCGTTCCGCTGTCTATGCTTCAGGAGTCGCACGCCAAGGCCTCTTCCGAATTTTTAGATACCATTCGGCAGATTCGAGCGAACATCGTCGGGTTTCAAAAAGCGATCTTGCATCAGAACGTGGTCACTCATCCTAGCACGGGCGTAACCTTAGAACAGCGGTACACGCCATTGAATCGTATCGGCATTTGTGTTCCGGGTGGCGCGGCAGCTTATCCTTCTACCGTTTTGATGACAGCGGTTCCTGCCCTGTGTGCTGGTGTCAACGAAATTGCGATCGTTGCTCCTCCGACTGCTTTAGGGGCCTACAACGCAGACATGCTGGCCGTTTGTCATGAGTTAGGAATTCTTGAGGTGTACGCCGTGGGGGGAGCACAAGCGGTAGCCGCATTGGCATATGGAATTGATGAAATCCGTCCCGTCGACAAAATTGTGGGGCCTGGGAATTTGTTCGTCGCTCTGGCGAAACGATTTGTTTATGGCGAAGTGGATATTGATTCGATTGCAGGCCCCAGTGAAGTCGTTGTGATCGCAGACGCAACCACCAATCCAGAGTATGCAGCCTCGGACATGCTAGCGCAGGCAGAGCATTCGCCAGGGGCAAGTATCTTGGTCAGTTGGGATGCCGCGATGGTAGATCTCATTGAGCAAGCGATTGTTCGACAACTGGGACGGTTGGAGCGAAGCGAGCTGACCTTGGCCTCGTTAGATCAGTTCGGCGCCATGATTCTTTGTCGCGATGAAGATCAGGCTTGTGAGGTGACAAGTTTGATAGCGCCCGAGCATCTCCAGATTGCCATCGATAACCCTCGTCGTTTGTTACCCAAGATCAGAAATAGTGGCGCGACATTTTTAGGCCATTTTTCTCCTGTCGCATTGGGGGATTATGCCGCCGGGCCTTCGCACGTGCTGCCAACGGGTGGGACGGCGCGTTGGGCTTCTGGGTTGTCCTCCAATCACTTCATTCGTTCCAGCAGCATCATCGAATTTGATCAGTCTGCCCTCGCTGAAATCGCTCCTCATGTGGCAAGACTGGCGGACAAAGAAGGTCTAACCGCGCATAAGCAAAGCGTTCTCTTGCGAACCTAAAGATGCTTCCCAATGACCATCAATCAAGGCTACTGTTACCGCCATGTTATCCAGTCTGATGCAACGCGGCATTCGTTAGCTTCCTATCTGGCGACTCATTTTTCCCATTCGTCTCAATCGCAATGGGAAGACAGGTTGCGAGGCGGTGAGATTGTGCTGGGCAACGAAGTCGCAAGTGGTTCGGAGGAGTTGCGAGCGGGGCAGGTTTTGCTTTGGAATCGGCCGGGCTGGCTCGAGCAAGATGCGCCGCAATCGTATTCCGTCATCTACTCCGATGAGCATCTGCTAGCCGTGAGTAAGCCCAGCGGCCTGCCGACGATTCCAGGTGGCGGTTATTTCGAGAATACGCTTTTGAGCAAGGTTCGAAGGGATTTTCCTGAAGCTCGGCCCGTGCATCGATTGGGACGAGCGACATCGGGCATTGTTCTATTTGCTTTAAGTCCTGTGGCAGCCTTTCAGTTAACGAGAAATTGGCATCAAATTCAGAAGCAGTATCAAGCGTTGGCGTTGGGCCGGGCTTTGCAAGATGCCTATGGCATTGCGTCGCCGATTGGTAAGTGCAATCATCCGCGATTGGGACAGGTATTCGCTGCGAATCCGGAGGGCAAGCCGTCGCGAAGCATGGCTCGAGTTGTTGAACTTCGCGAAAGCACGACTTTGTTCGAAGTCGATTTGCTTACAGGTCGTCCCCATCAAATTCGCATCCATTTGGCATTCATTGGATATCCGCTTGTTGGAGATCCACTCTATACGTTCGGAGGTGTGCCTAAGAGCGACGATCCAGGGTTGCCTGGTGACTTGGGATACCATCTTCACGCCAAACGACTTGTGCTTGAGCATCCTGTGACGCAACTGATTTTAACGCTCGAATCCCCGATTCCCGCGCTGCTCCAAAATGAAATTGCTAGCTGAAGGAGGTTGCAAGCATGAGACAACGGAGTGCTTGGTGAATCGACAAAGAAAAACAATTCTAGGGCTAGCCCGATTGACAGGGCAGCGAAAGGGGCAAACAATGCCGAGACTGAAGGACCAGACGCAGCGGCAGGATGCCGCGTTTTTCTTGAACGCTGCTTACCTCCATCCTGTGAGCGAATCTTTGGTCCATCAACGTTCCACCGAAAGAGCAGTGCTTCCATTAGCGAGGATGTTGGCTTGTGGCTGGATTGCAATCACCGTGTTGGGTTGCATCAACCAAGCCACCGACTCAGCGAATCCTTCGGACTCAGTCTCTGTCGCTGTCTCCGATCGAGAGACCTCGCAAGATCCCCAAACCGTTGCTTTGGTATCGGTGAATACAACGTCGGCGGTTGTCAGCAATGCTGAAGTTGGTGAAATCAATCCCAAGCGAGCTTTTTCGTACCTTGAAAAGATTTGCAAGATTGGCTCCAGGACGACCGGAACGTCGGGAATGCAAAAACAGCAGGAAATGCTGGAAGAGCATTTCACTGCGTTGGGTGGTTTGATCTTGTGGCAACCGTTCGAAAGTCGGCATCCTGTTACTGGAGCCAAGGTCGAAATCAGGAACTTAGTAGTTCGCTGGCGGCCTGAGTTGACCGAGCGGGTGTTGTTGTGCACTCATTACGACACCAAGCCTTTCCCGGCGATGGATTCAAAAAATCCAAAAGGTTTGTTCGTGGGAGCTAACGATGGTGGAAGTGGTACCGCGTTGTTGATGGAATTGGGTCACACGATGCCTCTTCTGTCACTGCAGGTTGGGGTTGATTTCGTTTTCTTTGATGCGGAAGAGCTGGTCTATGAAGAAAATCGTGATCCCTATTTTTTGGGCTCGAACTACTTCGCGCAGGCGTATGTCAATGCCCCGAGCAGTGCTCGATATCGATGCGGGATTTTGCTGGACATGGTGGGTGATGCGGACTTGCAGCTCTATTACGAAGAGAATTCATTTAAGTTTGCGAGGCCTTTGGTGGAAGAAGTCTGGGGCATTGCAAAGCAGCTAGGGGTGAAGGAGTTCGAGCCGAAGCTTCGGCACTACATACGGGATGATCACTTGCCGCTGAACGAAATAGCGAAAATTCCGGTTATCGACATTATTGACTTCGATTACCCTCGTGGTGCACCCAAAAATAGGTCTTACTGGCACACGATGGCAGACACGCCCGATAAATGTTCCGGCGAATCGCTCGCGAAAGTTGGTCGAGTGCTTGTGGAGTGGATGAAACGTCAGAAATAGTAACCCAAGAAAGGTAGCAAGGACGAAGTGGTTCTTGGGAAGGCTTCGTTCTGTGTCTAGAAGATCATGCCACCACAGCTTGAGCTCGATTGCGTCTCTAAGAGCTATGGAAAGCAAGTAGTTCTTCATGGTGTTTCCATTCGTATCGAACAAGGCGAATTGGTTGTGGTGCTTGGCGAAAGCGGAAGCGGAAAATCAACCCTGCTTCGGTTGATTGCTGGGCTCGAGGCCTGCAGTTCCGGGGCAGTTCTTTTGCAAGGAGTCGATCAAAAAAACGTACCTCCCCATCAACGCTCGATCGGGATCGTTTTTCAAAACGGAAATGGCTACGAGCATCTCAGTGTTCGCGAGAACCTGGAGCTTGCGTTCATGGCAAGCAAAAATCCATCAGGAGACAAGCGTTCCGAGGTCAATCGCTGGATCGAGTTGGTGCAGATTGGATCGTTGGTTTCTCAAAAGCTGTGTTTGCTTTCTGTGGGGCAGCAACAGAGAGTGGCTTTGGCTCGGGCGTACCTTTCGGGCAAGAGTCTGTTGTTGATGGATGAACCGCTGGCTAGCTTGGACTATATCCATAGGAGCGAATTGCGCGAACTGATTCGAAACGAGCATCGGGGCCGAGGTCAAACTTTGGTTTATGTGACGCACGACTCGGATGAAGCGATGCTGTTGGCTGACCGGATTGTTCTGCTGTCGCAAGGCCAGGTTATCCAAGCGGGGGGGCCGCGAGACATTTACTTGAGACCCGTTTCCTTGTTGGCAGGGAAGCGTCTGGGGCGGCATCTCATGAACGAAATAGAGTTGCCGATCGCTTGGTTCGAAAATTCTGGTTGGCAAGGGTTGGAGGGGCGGACGGTTCGATGCGGTGTTCGGCCTGAAGATTGGACGCTTGTTTCGATCGCTTTCGGGAGGGAGGCGGATTTGTTACCTGGCGCTCCGGCTGATTTCGTCGCTGGTCTCAATGGCAACTTTGTGATTTTGCAGCAACCCGACGGCGGAAGGTTAGTGAAGGCCTGTGGGAGAATTTCAAAAGCGAGCTGGCTTGGTGATTCTTGGCTTGTTCGAATGGAAAGCAATCGGGGGGGGCTAGAATTGTCCGTTTCGGCTGGGACGTTGAGCGTTGATTTAAGCAAC
>JBIKLJ010000281.1:0-5667 GCA_044359895.1 Pirellula sp. | reverse complement strand
TTACGCAGAGACATTTTGGACATTTTAGACAAACGGGACACCCACCAAGAATAGCAATTCACTTCACGACCACTTCATGGAAAGATACACGCATGAACAAACTACTAAGCCTTGATTTTGATTTCTCCGAACTTGCCGACGGCGAAGTTGTAGGACTTTCCGAAATCGCAACTAGGAAACTTCTTGCTGCAACCCTGACACCTTTCTGGCGTTGGGTTCAAGAGCTTGCCGAAACGGAACTCGATTGCCGTAACGATGGTGCGGCAAGGCATCCGATTACGTTGCCTGAAATGAGTTATGGCGAAGCGGCAGATTTTGTCGTTGGCGTCTGGACGTTTTCAAGCATGCCACTGACGGAACAACTCTCAACCTTCGCTGACGAAGTTCTGAAGCACGCCATTGTTGCTGCTTCCGCGATGTTGCAATCAGCACATGAAAGCGTAGGTGGAGCATGAACAAATTACTTTGCCTTGACCAAGTTGCGACGATTCTACAAGTCTCCGAACGCGCAGTTCGCGAGATGGTTGAGTCAGGAGACTTGAGAGCCTTTCGAATCAACCGTCGAGAGCTGCGAGTCCTCCCGTCAGACCTGGTTATTTTTCTCGCAGCATGCTGCACCCAGGAACTAGAACCCGAAACGCAACCTCGATTCGATTTTGAGGATACCACCGAAACAATCGATGAGTGACAACTGATTAGCGGTCACAGTCGAGAGCGATATTTGACAGAACACAAAACCCTCCATTAAGGAAAAAACAGATGAACCAAAACATTGAAACCATTCGAAACTCGATCCAAACCTTGGCTGACAAATTGGAAACAATCACAGCCAGTGCAGCAAAAGCGAATCGAGCCTTAACTGACTCGGAACAAATCGCGGCCGAATCTATCCAGGCTGCGATTGAGAGCCAGCAAGCTATCGTGCGTGAATCTAAGGCAATCGATATTGTTCGCGCCCAAGAGGCACAGGAAGCCAGGGTGCAAGGACGACCATCAGTCAAAGCAATTGCCAAGACATCGAGTTATTCGTCCTTCAAAAATCCACAAGACGCCTATGACACAGGCAGATGGTTTCAGGCTGCTTTTTGCGGTGACGAAGATGCAATTCGGTACTGCAAATCGAGAGGCATCCAAGCTGCACTTTCCACTGGCGACAATACCAAAGGTGGTTTTCTGGTGAATGAAAGCTTGAGTAATTCGATAACCGAGTTGAGAGAGACCTATGGCGTATTCCGTCGTGAATCGCAAGTCCTTACTATGGGCGGCGGTTCGCTGACCATTCCGCAACTCGCAACGGAAGTGACTGCCTACTATGTTGGTGAAGGTGTAAGCATTACGCCATCTGATGTTGCACTTGGTTCCATCAAATTAGACCCAAAGAAGTTGGCAACGCTAACCGTGTTCAGTTCTGAAGTCGATGAGGATGCTGCGATGAGCATTGCCGAAATGCTGGCAAGAAGCGTGGCGCAATCGTTCGCCATCGCTGAGGATCAAGCAGGCTTCCTTGGTGATGGAACCTCCACTTACGGTGGAATCACTGGCTTGATCACAGCACTCAACGCAGGAAGCTGCTACACAGCAACATCGCGTCAGACTTTCGGTGCGTTGACGATGGCTGATTTCGAGTCCATCATCGGACAGGCTAAAGAATGGGCGGGTTATTCGCCTAAGTGGTACATCTCCAAAGCTGGATGGGCTTCCAGTATGCAAAGACTCGCTAACGCAGTTGGTGGGAACGATAACATGTCGATTGCCAATGGTACTCCTGCTTCCTTCCTTGGGTATCCAGTTGTCTGGAGCCAAGTATTGGAAAGCCGATTGACTGGAACCACTGGAGGCACTTTCTGTTTCTTCGGAGACTTACGTCAGGGAACCTACTTGGGAAGCCGTCGAGATGTTCGCCTAGCACTCGATTCAAGTCGATACTTCGAGCAAGACTCGATAGCACTTCGAGCTACTCAGCGGTACGACATCCGTGTGCATGACGTTGGAACGTCCACTGCTTCAGGTGGTATCGTTCGTGGGATTTTCGGCTAATGGCAGTTCGAACCTACGGAACTGAACTCCATCTCAATGGAGTCATCGGGGACGATATCACAGCGGAACAAGTGACATCAGCACTCGCAAGCCTTAGCGGTAAGCGGGTGAAGGTTTTCATCAATTCCGTTGGTGGCAGCGTCTCAGATGGAATCGAAATCTACAGCGCCTTGACTCGCCATAGAGGAGGCGTTGATACGGTTGTCAATTCGTTGGCAGCGTCGATAGCTTCGGTGGTAATGCTTGCGGGCCAGAATCGGACGATTGGTGCTGATGCGCTGCTGATGATTCATAACCCGTGGATAATCGCGGCGGGTGATTCTTCACGGATGAGGAAGAACGCCGACGTTCTCGACAAGCACGGTGAGACGATGGTTAACATCTACGCCCGCACAATGAAAGCCTCGGTGGCTGAAATCAAAGCGATGATGGCTGAGGAAACTTGGCTCAATGCTGATGAGGCACTGGAGCTGGGACTGGCGACGATCATCGAGCGATCCGAGTCAAAGGTTGCAGCAAGATCGGATGCATGGCACTATCAAGCCATTGCAGCAAAAGCAAAAAACGGGTTTTAGGTTGTTCTGCGGTTGAAGTGAAACGCAGCCGAAAGAACTGAATCGGGGTGAGACTCCCTGATGCCTAACGCCTGAAGCCATGCACGGCGATAATTGCCCTTTCCCGTGCGTGGCTTTTTCGTTTCACAGGAGCCACAGACGGAGACTCAAATGGCTAACGACAATCCACCGGAACCAAAAGATTCTTGCGGCTATCCAGCGGGTTCAATGGAACGCATAGCAGCGTACAGGAAGCGAGTTGAACGCGGTGAGGCTATATTTCATCCACAGGACAGCAAAGCGATTATTGGGCCGCTTGTTGGAGGTGAGCGAGACGAGAGGCATGATGCGTTGATGGCGATGGCGCAACGCGGGTGTTGAGCCTCAGTTTTGTCCAACATTGTTAGACATTCCAATTAGGTGACATCGTGTCACTAAAACGACCTCCACATTTGACCCATACCGCACGCTAGCGGGTTGGGTGAGTGTTTATGCTCAGATGGGTTTGGGTGCTTCCTACGAGCGATTGCGGGCGTGAACGTGGCGAAGCTGAAACATGGAGAAGTAGGCAACGGCAGGAAAGTAGAAGGGCAGATCTACCCTTCTACTATAGACGATGCGGCAAAGCAAAAAGTAGATGGGCCAATTGGCCTCTCTACAATCGATGGCGCGGCAAAGCCAAAAGAGCGATGGGCAGATTTACCCTTCGTCGATTGACGATGCAGCGAAGCAAAAGAGGATGGATCAATTGATCTATCCACACAGCAAGAAGCATCAATTGTGCAAGAGAGCAATTGCACTCTTGAAGAATCTGCCATCCACGCACGCGAGGTGAGACGACCGAAGAAATTAGGTGACGCGATGTCACCTAATGTTGCATCTCGCACGCGCACGCGAGGTGGGACGCCAAGCAGGTTGTCAGAAATCTGACAAAGTGGTGCTTACATCTCGCACGCGCACGCGAGTTGAGACCCTTTAGACGCTTCCGGTAAATTTACCGGAAGCGTGTTGCAGCTCGCACGCGCACGCGAGGTGGGACTCCCAAATAAACTGTTCGGTCGACCGAACAGTTTATAGTTGCATCTCGCACGCGCACGCAAGGTGAGACGTAAGCGTCTCCCCTGCCACGCTGGCAGGGGATTTTGCAGCCCGCACGCGAGGTGAGATCGAAACGATTGTTCCCTGTTTGGTTCGTGTCTCGATAACTTCGTTTGTTGGTATGGCAATTGTTCGCAAAATCGCGGATAATGCACGGGGGCTAGGCTTAGCGGCCGAAAGTCAGTTTCTCGACTGATTGCCCAACTTTTTATCGAGAATCAGCAAACCTCAACGAGAAGATGGTTTCAAAAAATGGTCAAGGTTATTAGGGCGGCTAGCTACATCCGCATGAGTACGGATAAGCAAGAGACATCTCCAGAGCAGCAACGCGAAGCAATCGAGAAGCTAGCGGCAGCACATGGGTACACGATCACGCAGAGCTATCAAGACCTAGGCATAAGCGGTGACGCAACCAATAAACGAGTAGGCTTCCAGCAGATGATTGCCGATGGGTCTGCTAAATGTTTCGATGCGGTGCTTTGCTGGGACCAAGACAGGTTTGGAAGGTTTGATTTGATCGAAGCTGGACGATGGATCGAACCACTAAGAAACGCGGGGGTCAGTTTACACACGGTCACAGGAGGCAAAATTGACTGGCTCACGTTGACAGGCCAATTGGGTTACATGGCTTCGCAGTTGGGCAAGGCTCAGTACTTGAGAGACCTTTCCGCAAACGTCAGGCGCGGTCAGGATCGAGTTGAGAAGGCAGGAAAATGGACGCGGGGCTTCCCACCGTTTGGATATACCGTTGACGATGATGGGCGTTTGGTTCCAGCAGATATTCAAGAGGTGCGGCTACTCAAAGCAATCTTCCAGCGATATGCAGATGGGAATTCTTATCGTGAAATCTGCGCGTGGTTGACTGCCCAAAACGTCCAGACGAAACGCGGAAAGAACTGGCAATCCCAGTCTATTCGGCATACGCTAAGTAATCTCGTTTACCGTGGGCATCTCGTTTACGGTAAAACATCTAAATCAAAATTTCTTCCACATGGGACTCCAGATGGTTCGCTAGTGAATCGCCCAAAAGATGATTGGCGCGTAATGCTTGGGAATCATGAAGCATTGATATCGCAAGAGTTGTTTGATTTGTGCCTCAAGCGTCGGAAGGAAAACAAACACATGACAGGTCCAAAGTCGAAAAATCGATTCGCATTGACAGGTCTGTTGTATTGCTCCCATTGCGGGTCGCGGTTGTGCGGTGGCTCAGATACTGGGGAGGCGAATTCTAAGCGGTACATCTGTATCGACTACCAAAACGGTCGCGGTAATTGCGAGCGCCGAACAGTGCGGGAGGATGCTGTCCTTTCGCATGTTCTCAAGGCAATTCGCACAGAATTTATCGAGCCGTTCTTTGGCAACCTAGAGCGTGAAGCAATCAAAAACAGGATGCGCGAGATCTTGCTGGACACCCAATCGGAAAGCGAGCGAGACAGACTAGCAACGCAAACGAGACTTGCGACGACAGAAGCGGAACTGGAGCAAGCAGTAAACGCGATGGTGGCAACTTCCAACGACTTGCGGCACTTGGTCGAGAAACGCGTCAGGATGATTCAGGACGAACGTGATAAGCTTGCCGACAAGCTAACCAGGAACACAGCTCCAGCAGCGGAACAGATTGCAAGAGCGGAAGAACGGATTGACGCTGTTATTGGCTGGTTGGACAGATTGGAGGATATTGCGGGTTCAAATTACGATCCAGTCGCGCTGGCACGAGTTCTACGCGAGTTTATCGAGAGGATTGACGTTGATATCGAAAAGGTGCCAACTAGCGGCAAACGGACGATTAACGTGCTTCGCGGGGGACAAATCTATTTTCGCTCCGAATCGTTCCCGGCGTGGGTGGTTCCGAAATCTAAGGAGTTGACAAGTCTGCCCCCGCGAACTTTATGCTAATTGCCGCGCTGAATCCTTGCCCATGCGGATACCGTACGGACCCACGCAGGTCTTGCAATTGCACTCCCCCCCAAATCGAACG
>JBIKLJ010000280.1:0-5703 GCA_044359895.1 Pirellula sp. | reverse complement strand
GATCCATGGACGGAACGATCAAAATGTGGGACATGAATGAGGGGAAATTGATCAAGTCCTGGGACGCGCATGGGGGTGGAGTTGCTGCTGTCGCGATTTGCAATGATGGCACCATGGCATCGACAGGCCGTGACAACAAAGTCAAGATTTGGGACGGTGCGGGAAATGCCGCGGGAGAAATGCCGGCACTTGCAGAGGCAGGCCATGAAGTTGCTATTACCGTCGACGGGAAACAAGTTGCAGCAGGTGATTGGCTAGGAAACGTTAGGCTCTGGCAGCGTGCTAATCCAGCCATCGAATTTCGAGTGCCCGCGAATCCGTTGCCTCTTGATTTAGCGATGGCAGAATCCCAAAGCCAACTACCAGCGTTGACTGCTGCAGCAACAGCGGCTCAGGCAGACCATGCTGCGAAACAAGCTCAATTGGTTACGTTGCAGCAGGAACTAGTGACCGTTCAATCCCAGTCCGCTTCGCTTGCTACCCAATTGCAAACCTGGACAGAGCAACAGGCAAAGGTGAAGGCGATTGTCGACGCAATTCCACCGCAGATCGAAGCCAAGGTCGCCGAAACAGCTCCAATAAAAGCCATGCAAGTGGAGAAGTCTAATCTCATGGCATCGACCCTTGTTACAAAACAGCAAAGCGATGAGGCCGTTGTTGCTCTTACGGCTACACGTTCGGCCGAGGGTGCAGACGTCGCGGCCATCGACGCTCAAATTGCAGCAGCGACGGCTCAGTCCCAAGCTCATGCTGCTACGGTAGCTACATTGCAGGCGGAGCTCCAAACGTTGACTGCCGAAATCGCCAATCGGGAAAAGCAGATCGTCGAATTGACAGCAACCTTGGAAGCTCAAAAGGTCGAATTGGCGTCGTTGGCCAAGCAGATTCAAGACGGCACCGTTGCCAAGACGGCTGCTGATAAGAAAATCGAAGAGGTCAATGTTGCAATCAAAGGTGTCACCGATGCAACTTCTGCGGCTCAGGTCGCGATGCAGAACGCGAACAATATTCTAGCGGCTCGTCAACAATGGATTGCAACACTGCAAGCGGACATGGCTAGGTTCGCAGCCCTACCAGCAGAACTCGCCGCGAAAAAAGCTGCTTCTGAACAAGCTCTGGCGGCCATTCAAACTCAAATGCAGTCGCACGAGGCCAACGTGGCAACCTCAAAAACCCAAGTGGATGCCGTAGTCGCAGAACTGTCCAAAATGGAACAGCAGATTGCAGCCATCCAAGCAGCCATGGCGATCGAACAGTCCAAACGCACCGCGCTGCAAATGGAGATGGCTGAAAAGCAAAAGCAACTCGAAGCGGTTCAAGCTCAGATGCTGCAGACGGAGTCCGAGCTTGGTTCGGTGACTCAACAAGAAGAGCTTTTCACTAAAGCCTTCATCAAAAAATAGTGGACCGTGTAAGCTTGAGCCTTACGCAATAACCAGGCGATGACCCATCCCTATGTGCCGCCAGCTACGGGCGTTCCCGGAGAGAATTCTGCGTCCAGCATCAAGAAATGGACCGGGCGGCAATTGCTTACCGCGATCGCATCCGGCATGGCTGTGGGCTTGTTGGCCATCGTTTCATTTGTTTTGATCACGCAAGCGTTGCGACTGAATTCGGAAAGTGCGACTCTCCCAGCGCGTCTGCAAGCAGATTACGCTGCCACTGCGAATTCAAGCTGGGTTGGTGGAACTGTGGCTTTTGTTGGCATGCTTCTCAACGTGGCTGGACTATTTTTGGTCCTAAAGAACAAGCTCGTTGTGCCAATTGCGATGATTGCAATTTCAGTTGCAGGGATGATCGTGATTGCAATCCTCTTCAAGCCTTGATGTTTTCCATTGGGTATAGCCAGTATTTGGTATTGGTTGACACTTGGCTTATTCCCGCTGAAGCGCAAGCTGCAGCACGGATTCCGGTACGCCGATTTCGTCCGCCAATTGCCTCAGGAACGCCAAAAGAAAATCGGTTCTCTTGACCGCTTCCTCCCTTCCCGAATTGGTTTTCATGGTTCGATGCAAACCTAGGAGCTTGGCAAAGAAGTGATCAATCGATTGCTCGTTGTCTTTCGGGGGGCGGTCGATAGGAAAAGGTTGCTCGGAATGATAGAGCTTTTGTCGCATCGATCCGCCCGTCATCAAGCATCGTGCAATTCCGATTGCCCCAAGCGCTTCCAAGCGATCCGCGTCCTGTACCACCTGGGCTTCGATAGTGGCGCAAGGAATGTTCGCAGAAAAGCTGTGTGATTGAATGCAATGAAAAACAGGATCGATAAGACCAATTGGGTAATCGATCGACCGAAGATAAGCGGTTGCTGCCTTGGCCGCCAAGGTCGAAGCTATCGATCGCTCGGGTGAATTCTTGGCAACAGAAACACAATCATGGAGCCAAGCGGCGGGCAGAACAATGTCAGGATCCGCTTGTTCGGCATGACCTATGCGTTTCGCATTTTCGACGACTCTTTTTATATGATCGAGCCCATGCCCCGAATCTGCATTTGCCATTTGCTCGGAAACCCACGCTTCGATTTGGGGCTGCCAATCTGCTTTCCATCGTTCCAAGTTTTGGGTCCTTTGCGGAAGTGCTTGACGGTTCAATTCAAGCGTGATCAAAGAATGAGTATTAGGGAAGCGGCTTGATTCGAATGTTTCGATACCATGCTTCGGTGGGAGGCCCCGAGTGGATTTGCAATCCAATGACGCCGGATGGAGCGATCGTCGGATCATCCTCCTGGTAAAGAACTGTTTCATGACCGTTCAGCATGATTTGAATCTTGTTCTTGTCAGCTCGGACCGTCAGATCGTTCCAATCGTCTTTTTTGAGCCAAGTTGGAACGAGTTTCGGATCCCCTTCTGCAAGCATTTTGTTGCGACGCGATTCATCGTAGAGAGCACCCCAAACAGGGCGGCCAAATGCATTCCCAACATCACATTGAAAACCACTGACTTCCGTATTTTTGGGAACACGTTTGCTTCGAAATTGAATCCCTGCATTGTCCCCTTGGCCTTGTAGTTTCACTTGCAGTCGAAGTTCGAAGTTTTCGTAGAGCTTTTTGGTGCAAAGGAATTCATTGTGGGGAATGGATTTGTCCAGGCTCCCAGCCACGATGGCCCCCTCTTGGATCCGAAACCAATCGGGACTCCCTTCCCAGCCGACCAAGGTTTTGCCATCAAAGAGCATTTCGAAACCGGCGTCAGGGGTTTGAGCGATGGCCAAGCAAGGGCTTGCTATGACGAACGCTCCTAAGACAAGATTCAAGAAATGTCGGCGAAACAGGATCAGGGAATTTTTGGATTTCATAGGGAGAGGTTCCATCAAGTAGAGTATCCAGGCGAACTGTCTCGCACGTCGCGATCCCGGTTCCACCGTTGTCTGCTATCAACCATGCGATTGTAACATAGGGAGTGAAAGTTTGTCCGCCACACTCCAGTGCAATGCCGATTGGCCGCCTGTCCGAAAGGGAATGGTTGCTGTCGAAAAATGAGGGGCGAAATAGGGTCAGCGGAAGCATGGTCCTGAGATTTTTCGACCCACATTTTTCGACAGACTCTTTCGCCCCGGATGAGGTTAGCCTTTATTTTCTGTTTGCGAATAGCACGTAGGCCGCAACAAGCGTAGGCCGTAACAAGCGTTAGCGCAGTTACGGCAGGCCCCGTTGGAATCCCATTGCCCCAATCGAACAAATCAAGTCCTACCTAGCACTCCATGCCGCAACTGCGTCCAAAGCGACTTGTTACGGCCTACGAGGGACTTGTTACGGCCTACTAGCGACGACAGTATGCGGTAAGCAGTGGCACCCAATGGTTTTTGTCAGATCTTGCGAGAATTTGTTAACCTGTCCAGATTCGTTCGTTTCGGAATCGCTCGCAAGTCATCAATTTTTTGAAAAACTAGTTATCCATGTTGACAAGTGCAACGCTCGTTCTTAACTTGATTTGGGAGTGACTTTATCAACACGGCAAAAAAGGTCGAACAATGACAAGATCACAAGATCACAAGATCACAAGATCACAAGATCACAAGATCACAAGATCACAAGATCACAAGATCACAAGATCACAGTACTTAAAATCTTACTGATAGCGATGGTTTGGGGGCATTCCAAGCCAACCATGTGATGGCTCAAGCCTTCATCGATATCGATAGTCCAATTGAGGTTCGATACGATGGAGTAACAGCTAAGACCTTGCAACTGGAAGCATTATTGGTCTATGGGTTTGCTTACAAAGTTCCAGTCAAAATTTCGGTCGCCGAGAACCTGCAGGTTTCTAACTTGCATGGTTCTACAATCTGCAACTGTATTTCACTCAGCATTAAGAACGACCATGTGTTGGATTCGAAAACTCCCACAGATGGTTACCTTCTGATTCGTCCTAAGTCAGAAGATCTTTTTCAAGACATCGACATCATGGGAACCAGACAAGGCGAGGTTGACCCGATCCTAATCGCTAAGATCAAACTTGCTTGCGAGGTCTTTCAGCCCATCAGGGTTATGCCCGAAGTCATTGAGGTTAAGGACCGACGATTGTTGAAGACGGACATTCGAGTCGAGCTCGCAGACGGTTTGGCAGTCTTGGATTCCCAGGTCGTGGATAGCAACTCGCTTCTGAAGTTCGAATTGGATAAGAAAACTCAGCAAGTTAGCATTAGTGACCTGGAACTTCCACGAAGTGCTGAATCAGGGCTTATTACCCTACGATTCAAAATTTCGCTTATGGGACAAGAGACGCTGCACGACTCGATCGTTGCTTATGAACCGACAAAGCCTTTGCGTTTGATTCCCAAGACGCTAACGTTTCGAGAGGTCGACAGTACATATCAGACACGATTTGTCATCATCGGATTCAGTTCGGCTCAGAGCGAAATGCCTCGATTTTTCCTAGAACAAGAAACTGAGTTGGGAACCTGGGATTTGATCCAAGCCGATTTTCACATCGAATCTTTTGGTTTCGGGAAAGCGGTTACAAAGTTATCGGTAGATCCTAAGTCTATCGACCTTTTGAAAGACAAAATGCCTCGATTTCGATTGCGCAATGAGGATAAGAGTCTCGTCTTGGAAGATATTCGTGCTGTGTTGGTGCGATAGTTTTGTTGTTCGAACTTTACTTGAGAGGTGAATGAGTATGCTAAGAATATTTCTTCAGCTTGGATTTGTTTCATCGTTGCTGCTGTTTGCTGCCCCAGAAGCAATTGCCCAAGGGCCAATTTCGGATCTTAACGAAATTTCCTATATCGACCCCAGTGAACCCAAGGTAGAAAACAAGCGAGTTTGTGTTTCTACTACAGAAACGCAAATCGACAAATGCCCAACTGACGTGGAAGAATCGCATTGCCCCGCGGGCAATTGCGATCCAAATTATACATTTTGTCGAATTTTTGGCTCCAACCCGAATTTTGAGCACAATTACGCATATTCGGAGGTGGAATTTCATGAGGTCGTGACTCCAAAAGAAGTAGTCAATGCAAACGGAGTCAGGGCTCAGGAGGATGGCACATTGGTTTGCCACAAAAGGCAGAGATGTATCTGTGACGATACTCCTGGTGTCTCCGCCACTTGCACTACCGAAGATGAGAAACAAGACGTCGTAATCAAAAAATGGAAAAAGACCACGACACCGTGTATCACCGTCCGGCAGCAGGATCCCGAGGAAGAGATTGTCATCATCGATTAATTGCGGGTTGAGTTCTATGGAGAGATGCATGGTTGCA
>JBIKLJ010000093.1:0-19298 GCA_044359895.1 Pirellula sp. | reverse complement strand
AAACAGAGACAGTTTTTTCAAAACGCGACAATTGTATCTCGGAAAGATCCAGCGAATGACCGTAAGTGTGGGAATCGTCGACTACCAGATGGGGAATCTACGTAGCGTCCAAAAGGGAATCGAACGCGCCGGTAGCATTGCAACCATTAGTTCGAATCCGACCGAACTTGCGAAACACACTCATCTGATTTTACCAGGTGTCGGTGCGTTTGGGGATGCCATGAATGAACTGAACCGCCGGGACTTGGTTAGCTTCATCAAGGATTGGGCGGGATCGGGCAAGCCCTTCCTAGGAATCTGCTTGGGGATGCAGTTGCTGATGGACTCCAGTTCAGAAGGTGGGTGGCACGAGGGGCTTGGGATCCTTAGCGGAAAGGTTTTGCGTTTCGAACAACCCACTGGGAAATCGCCCATGAAGATTCCTCATATGGGCTGGAACAAAATCAGCAGTACGATCCCATCCGACCCTATGCTCGACGGGTTACCTGATCGTCCCTATGTCTACTTCGTGCACAGCTATTACGTGGTGCCCCAGAATCCATCCGACGTATGGCTTCAGGCGGACTACGGCGACTTGTTTTGTGCTGGGATCAAGCGCAACAACATCATGGCAACTCAATTTCACCCGGAAAAGAGTCAAAAGGTAGGTTTGCACTTGTTGGCAAACTGGTGCAAGCAAAAATGAGCCATCCCACGAGATGGATGGTCGGGGGATTTCAAACCAAGCGCGTCTTGATTCTACAAAAATTTTGCGATTGCACCGCCGCGAGCCGCCATCGCATCGATCTTCGCAGTCACCTGTTTGTCTTCGATCAATGGGGGGGCATGATGCGGCTTGCATCTTGCATCGATGATAAGCGGGCCGGTGCAACCCCAGTGCTTTCGGTCCGTGAAGCACCCGACACCATCGATATCGGACGCTGGATTGCTTCGAGTGAACGTGGTCCATAGGAAATTGTTGAGCGTACGACTCGCAAACTCCGAGTCATCCACCAGCACGATCAACCTCAAGCCTTGCCAACGCAGATCTTCCTCGAGCCGCTTGCCTTGGGAATGAGCGAAGTTGGTCATTTCCGTCGCAAAGTTATCGAGCGTCCCGTTAGGGGGTGGATCGCCTTGAATAGCCAGGATTCCGGGAAGGCACCATCGCGGCCCCGAAAATCCTTGCGGAATATAGAAGTCGCTCATCAATTCCGAAACCAAGATTCGGCGTTTGTCGCCACTTGCAGCCATCACCACTTTGGAGCCCTGATTCAGGCCATCCCCTGAATAATCGAGTGTGTCCATGGTGGTTCTGGTGTGAAAATGCAAATCGCGGTTCCAGTCGATACGTTCCAGCAAGTGATGCAAGAATCGCGGAATGTCGTGAATATCCAAACTTGGGTCGTCGTTTGCGTTCACAATCAGTAAATACTTTGCCAACGACATTTGCCCTTGTCCCAAAATCCCACTGGCCTGAGTCAACAGTTCCTGAGGTCGGTTGGATTTTCGGTAGGGAACGTATCTTTCGCTTCCGATCGCCAATAGCAGCGGATGAACTCCGGCGGCGTCTACGGCATGAACTGCGTGAACCCCTGGTAGAACGGTTGGAATAATTGGTCCGGTCAATTCATGTATCAATTCACCAAACGTTGTATCCTCCTGAGGCGGACGGCCAACGACGGTGAAGGGCCAAATGGCATCTTTCCGATGATGGACTCGTTCGACTTTCATCCAGGGGAAATCATGCTCTTTGGCGTAATACCCCAGGTGGTCTCCGAAAGGCCCTTCGGGTTTAGTCGTCGTAGGATCTACCGTCCCCACGATCACAAAATCAGCGTCTGCGTAGATGGGTGCGTGGTGGTCCGAAACGATCATCGGAATGCGATGGCCGGCCAACGCACCCGCAAAAGTCAGTTCGCTTAAGCCTTCCGGTAAAGGCATTACGGCAGACAAAGTCATAGCGGGCGAACCACCGACGCTGATACAAACGCGGAATGGTTTCCCTTCGGCTAAGGCTTTCTGATGATGCACCCCGATTCCGCGATGCAATTGATAATGAAGTCCAATTTGCTGGTTGGGCAAATAATCGTTTCCAGCTAACTGAACTCGATACATTCCCAGGTTGCACTGCATGAGCGAACGAGAATCGCTCTGGCTGAGTACCTGCGGTAGGGTCACAAATGGCCCTCCGTCCCCCGGCCACGAAGTCAGTTTCGGTAAACCATCGATAGTCGTTTCATGCTGTAGCACCGGACCGGTTCGTACACGTTTGGGAAGCATGGTCCATGCTGTCCAGGGAGCTCCTAGATACCGCATTGGTCGGATGAACAGTTGGTTCGGGTCGATCTTCAGTTCGATGGCGCGACGAACGCGATCGATGCTTTTTCTAAAAAGAAATCGTGCCTGCTCCAAAGATCCAAACAAATTGCTGACCATCGGAAAGGGGCTTCCGACGGGATTGGAAAAAAGAATGGCTGGACCCTGGTTGGCGTAAACGCGACGTTGCACTTCGGCGATTTCGAGATGGGTCGATAAAGGATCAGCAATTTCGATCAATCTTCCGTGACTGCGAAGATCTTCTACAACTTGGCGTGTACTTCGTTGCATTCAGCAATACCTAGCGGTAAACATCTTGGAAACGGAAGGCGGAGGAAAAAGACCCGATCATTGGTCCTTCCGTGTATGGCATTCTAAACGTAAAATTTCGTTTTGCTGGGGTGCGAAGGAGTTTTAGCACATCCGATCTTTTTGACCGCTGAGTAACACGGAATAATGGAAAAACGACTGTTTAACTTCTCCTCTGGGCCCGCCGTACTGCCGGTCCCAGTGCTCGAGCGAATACGAGACGAGATGCTCTGCCTGCCGGGCTGCGGGGCTTCCGTCATGGAGCTTTCGCATCGCAGCAAGCAGTTTATCGCAATTCAGGAAAGTGCGAAGCAACGTCTGATTCGCCTGCTGAACATTCCATCCGATTATGACGTTTTGTTCTTGCAAGGGGGATCGCGGCTTCAGTTTTCGATGGTCCCCGTGAATTTGTTGCGAGGCCAATCGAGTCCCGCTCAGTACATTGTCACCGGAACATGGGGCAAATACGCAGTGGGTGAAGCGAAGAAGGAGGGGGTTGTCGAGGTCATTTATGACGGCGGTGCAACCAACTACGACCGTCTACCTAGCCAAGAAGATCTCAAGATTTCTTCCAACGGGGCTTATGTCCATCTAACCAGCAACGAAACCATTCAAGGGGTGCAGTTCCAACATGACTTGGAGTCTCCAATCCCGGTGGTGTGCGATAGTTCGTCGGACATTTTCTATCGCCCCATCGATGTCTCCAAGTACGGGTTGATTTACGCGTGTGCTCAAAAGAACGCGGGGCCAGCGGGTGTCACTGTCGTCATTATCCGAAGAGATTTGCTGGACCGATCCAGCGACGCGCTCCCTGGTTACTTGAATTACAAAAACCACTCCAAGGAAGATTCCATGTGGAATACTCCGCCGACATTTGCGGTCTACGCGCTGGGGCTGGTCGCGGAGTGGCTTGAAAAGGAAATTGGCGGATTGCATGCGATGCACAAAATCAATATTGAAAAGGCGAAGACGGTTTATGATGCCATGGATCGATATCCCACTGTGTACCTTGGCCATGCTCAGAAGCAAGATCGTTCGCTGATGAACGCGACCTTCCGATTCGCCAACGAAAACTTAGAGAAGTCGTTTCTCGCTCAGGCCCAGGAAGCGGGACTCGATTCTTTGAAGGGGCACCGAAGTGTTGGTGGGATCCGAGCGAGCATTTATAACGCCATGCCGATGGCGGGGGTGCAATTGCTGGCCCAGCTGATGGATGATTTCGCAGCCAAGAATGCCTGATGGAAGCGATGCTGCTGATAGCATCGCCTAGCCCTTTTTAAGAAGGAAGTCTTTTGGGCTTCCGCAAAAATTCACAGAACACTTATACACCTTACTCCGATTCCATTGATATGACATTTCGCATACTGGTCTTAGACCCCATCGCTCAAGAGGGGTTTGACCTACTGAACGCCGAGCCAGGTTTCGAATACGAAGTCCGCGTTGGACTTAAAGGCCCAGAATTACGCAGCTCTCTGAACGAATTTGACGGCGCCATTGTTCGAAGCGGGGTGAAAATCACCGCAGAATCTTTGGAAGGGAACAAACGTCTTCGCGCCATCGTTCGAGCTGGCGTCGGAACGGATAACATCGACAAGAACGCTGCAACGCGGCTTGGCATTGTGGTCATGAATACGCCGGCCGGAAACACGCTTAGCACCGCCGAGCATGCGTTTGCATTGATGTTGGGATTGTCCAGATCGATTGCGCCCGCGTACCAAAGCCTTTGCAATGGCAAGTGGGACCGCAAGCTATTCATGGGCGCACAGCTGGCCGATAAGACCTTAGGGGTTATCGGGATGGGACGTATCGGCCGCGAAGTCGCTGTGCGCGGTTTAGCCTTTGGTATGCGAGTCATTGCATTCGACCCGTTCTTGTCGGACGAAGCTGCTTCCAAGATGAATATCGAGAAAGCCAACCTCGTTTCGGATCTCTTGCCTCGCGTTGACTATCTGACGGTTCACACACCGCTTACCGACGAAACCAAGTACTTGGTGGGGATGGAGCAACTGAAGATCCTCAAAAAGGGAGTTCGGTTGATCAACTGCGCTCGGGGTGGAATTTACGAAGAAGCGGCATTGATAGAGGGGTTGAAGCAAGGCATCATCGCCGGTGTCGCCCTGGACGTGTTTGAGGACGAGCCGTGCACCAACAGCCCCTTGTTCGGAATGCCCGGCGTTGTTTGTACCCCGCACTTAGGCGCGAGCACCGAAGAGGCTCAGACACAGGTTGCGATTGAGGGGATCCAGTTACTGATCAATTTCTTCAAGACGGGCGAGATTCGCCACGCAGTCAACGTTGCAGCCCTGGATCCTAAGACACTCGAATCGCTCCGTGGCTATTTGGACGCTGCGCACCGCTTGGGGTTACTAATGGCCCAATGGCACAGCGGCAGCATCAGCGGATGCCAATTGAACTACCGTGGTGAAGTTGCGGACAAAGACACCAAACTGCTAACTGCGGCCTTCTGCGCAGGGCTTCTTGAAAAGGCCATGGCGGATGATGTCAACATCATTAACTCCGAAATGCTTCTCCGCGAACGCGGCATCGAACTGACCGAAAATCGTAATCGTGAGCTGGGTGCATTCAGTTCGTCCATCACCGCAGAAGTCACTGGCGGCGGGAAGAACGTTAAGGCTGGAGTCACTGTGTTCGGCAACAACATGTCTCGCTTGATCTCCATAGATGATTATCGACTCGAGGCATACCTAGACGGACACATGATGTTCTTCACGCATACGGATGTGCCGGGAATCATTGGTCGCGTTGGAACCGTTTTTGGCCAGCATCAAGTGAACATCGGTCAAATGTCCGTTGGTCGAGCGGGCCAACAACCCGGCGGACATGCGATTGGTGTTCTGAACTTGGACGGCGTACCGCCCAAAATCGCATTGGACCAGCTGATGGCTATCAGCTCCATTGAAAAGGTACAAATGGTGGAACTGCCTGGCATGGGAGTGCTTCCGTCTTGGCTCAATTAAGGAATTGGAAAAGTCCTGACGTCACTGAAGCCGGCGTGCCAATCGCACACACTTCTGTTGTGGCCCGCTTGCCTCTTCTATTGTTGGCCGTTGCATTCATTTTTGTTGTTGCTTACCCGATTCAACGAGAGCTCAGGAGATTCCCGCCGAACGCACCAGCATTGGTCTTTAACCCACCTGACACAATTCTACTCAAGGACAAAGCCATCCTTGAGTGCAGTGGACTTGAATTGTCACTGCGAAACCAAGGGAGCTTTTGGTTGCACAACGACTCAGGGGATTCGCCACGTTTGTTTTTGGTAGACAAGAACGGCGAAACTCGGTTACGTTTGCATGTAACTGGAGCTGAAGCTATCGACTGGGAAGATCTGTCGATCGGTGAGATTCACGGGCAATCGATGCTGATTGTGGGGGATATCGGTGGAAATGCTCGGCAACGCGATGAAATTATGCTTTATTTGGTGATCGAACCACAAATCGATCTCGTGCAAAAGAACGCAATCACCGATTCACAACAAACGCCTTCTATGGCAATACGAGTTCGAGTACCCGGCGGAGTGACCAACTACGAATCGATCGGCTTTGATTCAACGGATTCGTCGATTCTGTTGATCGAGAAATCAGCTTTAGGAGGACGCGTCTATTCCATCGAAGTTCCGGACGAAGACCCGTCCGAAAAAGGGATAGAACGACTGGTGGATGCCAAGCTTATTTCCAGATCTACGGTGCCCACCGCCACCGCTTGCGATGTATCCGATGACGGTTCGAAACTGATCGCAATCAATTACTTTGCAGGATTCTTGTACGAAAGAAAAATGATCAATGGTCAGCTTGAACCGTGGCTGAATGCACTCCAACGGGAACCCAAGTCATTCACCCTACCGAAACTGCGGCAGGCGGAATCAGTTTGTTTTTCGGACAATAATCAATCGATCTACGTCTCCAGCGAATTCGCTCCGACCCCCATTATCAAGGTGGCCCTGCGGGATTCCCTGTTCGAATAGTCTTCACCGAAGCGGAATCAAGGCTTGCGATTTTCCGTGAATTCAGCGAACATTATAGAAGTTATTCCCTTTGTTTGCTAGCGTCTCTAACCGGTCCAAAGTCTCATTTCGTGAGTTCCTATTCGTCTATAAAGCGTGCGTTAATCAGTGTCAGCGACAAGCAAGGCTTGGTCGAATTCGCTAACGCCCTTGTATCTCTGGGGGTCGAGATTTACAGCACAGGTGGCACCAGAAACCATCTGCTTCAAAACGGGATTGAAGCCAAGGAAGTCGCTTCTTACACCGGCTTTCCAGAGGTCATGGATGGTCGCGTGAAAACGCTTCACCCCAAGATCTTTGGTGGGATTTTGGCGCGACGGAATCATACCCAGGATCTTCAATCGTTAGCAGAGCACGGAATCGTCGAATTCGATTTGGTAGTAGTGAATCTGTACCCATTTGAATCGACCATCCGCAAGTCCGGAGTCACTCTGGCGGAAGCCATCGAGCAGATCGACATAGGAGGCCCGAGCTTGATTCGGGCAGCAGCCAAAAACAACGATTTCGTCACCGTTGCCACTCATTTTAATCAGTACGAGTTGATTGCGAATGAGCTTCGAATGCACGGTGGGACCAGCGAGGTGACTCGATTGAGATTAGCGGCTGAATGCTTTATCGCCACGGCGTCCTACGACCATGCAATCGCTACCTATCTCGAAAAGCAAGTCACTGGCTCCAAGGCCAAGGTCGTAGAAGATAAGCCCGCCGACGTGGCCTCGATCGATCTTCCTGTTTCCGTGTCAGTTCCAATGACCTTAAAGTACAACTTGCGGTATGGCGAAAATCCGCATCAATCCGCCGCCTTGTACAAACTTCCGGGAAGCAGCGGCGTGTCCTTGGTGGACGCGGAACAGCTCAACGGCAAAGAGCTCTCGTTCAACAATTTATTGGATCTGGACAGTGCCCTGGAAATTGTCCGCTGTTTTGCAAAACCATCCGCCGTCGTGATCAAGCACAACAACCCATGTGGCGGTGCGTCAGCTCATAAGCTCTCGTTCGCCTGCCGAAAGGCTTTGGCGGGTGATGAACAAAGTGCGTTTGGTGGCGTGCTGGGATTCAATATGACGGTGGATGCGGAAACTGCCGAAGTCCTCTCCGAACCGGGATTGTTCATTGAGGCCATCGTTGCACCCGCGTTTACCGCAGAAGCGGTTCAAATCCTGCAGACCAAGCCAAAATGGCGTGACAATGTGCGACTGATGCAAACGGGCCCCTTCGGCGAACAGCCTATTGCCTTAACGTATCGCTTTATCAGCGGCGGGGTACTGGTGCAACAAGCAGACAATCAACCCCCAACCAACTTGAAATGGCGCACCGTCACCAATGTCGACGTGGCGGAAGAACTTTGGGATGACATCGCCTTTGGATGGGAAATGGTCCGGCACGTGAAGAGCAACGCGATCGTGCTAGCCCGTGATGCAGCTCTGGTTGGCGTGGGTGCAGGCCAAATGAGCCGAGTCGACAGCGTGGAGATTGCGATTGAAAAGGCGGGCGAACGTTCGCAGGGAAGCATTTTGGCATCGGATGCTTTCTTCCCCTTTCCGGATTCCATCCACCGCGCTGCCAAGGCAGGTATCATTGCGATCATCCAACCTGGCGGCTCAAGACGAGATGACGAAGTGATCGCGGCCTGCAACGAAAACCGCATCCCGATGATCTTCACCGGACAAAGGCACTTCAGGCACTAGTCTGGATCAGCATGAACCGATAGATCCCGACAGAACGAAGCTGCGAATGAAACTGAGGAAAAACGCAATCAAGCCGCTTCGATTCGATCCCTCCGCCTTGATCGGTCCCGAAAGAGCGATTGACCCACACGACTGGTCAGAAGTCCTGGAGAGGCTCGTTCAGGTCCGTGATGAAATGCTTCAAGCAGATTCTTGGGGGACGCCAGAACTTGAACGATCGACCATTCCTGTTTCATCGTCCAATGTCTCTTTTGTTTCTTGGCCCGATCGGCTTCTCAACGCTTACGCGAACGATCGTCGTGGAAGCGAACTTGGCAGGCTCTTTCGTCGGGCCACTCATCTGCATTCCGTAGTAGACCGAGTTGTAGTGGTTGCGCTTGACGAGTCTCTTTCCGGCGCAAGATCGATTCTTGAATCTTGCTGTCAGCCTTTTTGGAACGAATTGAGTCGAGCGGATCGCGGAAGCAAGCCACGCATCGTTTTCGAAGATAGTTCTTGGGATAATGATGCTGTACAAGGTCTTCTTCATTTGCTGGACGCGCACAAAAATCGGCCCCCTACTTGCGAACTCGATCGATGGGCATTGGTGGTTATTGGATCGCATGAAGAAACCCTGCATACATCAATAACACTGCAAAGAATTCTGGATGCGTTCGAGCAAAGCACCATTACAAACGAACAGCATCGCACTCAGTTGCTGGTGCCGGTTGTTCGCCAAGGAGTTCCCTTGCCATCGAGGATGCTGACCTATGGACAAGCTGGGAACCTTTCGGACGAGACTTTCCAAGTGCCTTCGGATATCAACGGAGGGTTTTCATTGTTTACTGCGGCGGGCTTGGTCCCCGCAGCTCTTCTCGGAGTGAATGTCATTGAACTGTTACAAGGTGCAGCCGCCATGACAAAGCACTTTGCCGAGACAGAAGCTCAATCCAATATCATCCTACAATTCGCGGCCGTCCATCATCTTCTGAGAACGAAGCGGCATATGCACCATGGTGTGATAAGTTTTTGGAGCAAAGCGTTGGCCTCGTTCGGACCATGGTACAGCGCGCTTGCCCAGCAGCGGCACGGAGCATCGAACTCAACGGGTATTGCCCAATGGAAGGTCATGAACTCTCGGGATTGGGACAACCATCTTCTGCAGAAGGAAAAGGCTACGACAGAACGAGTCTTTCATCACGTAGTCCCCGAACAGGTGCGATTTGATCCGATGGAAGGAGGAAACGGTGATTCGTTACCAGCGGCTTTTCAAAACCGATTCCAAGAGGTCATCGCGACGATGGCGAGATCAGCCAGTCCGTCGACGGTGCTTTCTATCCCTTGTATTGACGAACTCCATGTTGGCCAATGGTTTCAAATGATGATGTTGGCCACGGAGGTCGAAGCACGACTCGCCGAATCGCAACCTTAGGGCCCTGACGATTTGCTCTTGAGACCGGGGCGGACCGTCAGAAAACGTTCCCAGGCTTGCAAAGAAATCTTGCTACCCGACACATGCAGAGCGCTCAGGCCCTTCATGGTTTGCAGAGTTAATAGTGATGCGTCCGTGATCGGGCAATCATTCAACCACAAAGTTCTTACGGACTTATTCTCGGCCAGTGCTGCAACTCCTGCATCGGTAATCGCGCATCCAGAAACATCTAGTTCTTCGAGCGTGCTCATCTTGGCAATCGCCGTCATGGATCGGTCCGAAACTTGGCTCGACTCCAGACTCAACCGCGATACGTTCCAGGGTGGTTCAATTGCGGTTTGGTTGCTGTCGGTCATATCCACAAACAGCTCATCACCGACCGAGGTAAACGAAAGCTCGAGCCATTTCGAATTCCGAAAGGGGATGGGCCATGCGAGCAGTTGCTCGGATGTGATCTTGCATTGAGACAAAACAGCTTCGTTTCTTGTTGCGAAGTAGGGGCGACTTGAATCCGAAGCACTTCGAAGCAAGTAAGTGTCGTATGCCTTGCGCAGATCGACTTCATCCGCGAGCTTACCCAACAAGGACATATCGGATTGGCCTCGATAGATGCTGGCGAGATAATCCTGAAACGATCGATTCATATCCTTGGATCCGTCCATCCATAAATGCGTTAGGCCTGCTGCTTGGCTGTACCATTGAGCGATGTCGGGTTTATTGCGCAGATCCGTTCCAGAGCAAGCGTGGAATTCCAGCCAAGGAATCCAAAAATTCTCCCGCAAACGACGATAGCGTCCGCTCTGAAAACGAGGCGAATCCCAGCCCCCCACATCAACGATCCAAGCACCGCCGCACCGCCGCAGGGACATCGACTCCATGTACAGCGCGATCCCTTCCACGAACAGGAAGCCAGGATCTTCGTCCGAGTTCATCTTGATTGGGAATGTTTCCGATTCGTAAAAGAACTGATGAACCAATTCGTGCACCACGGTGCTTGCCGTCCTAGGCCCATCCCAATAGAACATCGCCAACTTGCGGTTCGGATCGTAGAACCCGGTGGAAATAGCAATGTTGCGATACTGCGACTTGAGCGCTTTGATGTAGGCAGCTTTATCACGAAATAAAGCAACCGTGAAGCGTTCGTTTCTTTCTGAAGCATAATTGGAATCACTTTTATCGGATGGCATCCAAAACTCGGGGAACATCTGCTTCCAGACAGCGAAAGACTGTTCACATAGCTCGGCCAATTCTTCCGTAGGTTTCAGGCCCGCTTGCGACACGATCTCGAAATGAGTCGTAGTCGACATCGAATAAGAACCTGCGGGCCAAAGAGTCTTTGTGTGATTGGTAAGAACCCTTGGGGTAGGTTTCGCCCCAACAAGAGCCTGGACCGGAGCCCAGGAAACAGTGTTTGCGGACAAGATCGATCGAATCCCTGCAGCCTGCCAGCGTTTGCGATATGCCTCTGGAAAGTTCTTTTGAAGTTCCGCGTTGGCGGCCAATTGCTCGTTCTGTTCCGCAATCTGCACCAGTGTCTTTTGGAATTCTTTTGCGGCTTCCATCGAAGGAAACAACTTTGAAATCGCAATACGTTCTAAAGAAGATTTTTGGTTTTGGATAGAACGGGGGATGAGAAATCGGTGCCGGCCTTTGGGCGCAAGCTCTAGTGCAACCGCCAGCGCATCCAGTTGTTCTTGTTCCATCCCCGAACTTGCGAACGCGGTAGGGTCGATTGCTGATAACTGTTGCAACGCAACAGCAAGTGCTTCCGGTTCCGCGGCGGGTGCATTTTGACTGGATGCCGTTCCTTCCTGACTATGAACCGTCGAAACTATAGTTGCGAGGAATACAAGCAAGAAGATTTTTCCTAAGGCAAGTCGTGGGCTCAGCAAGCTCGAAAGCGAAGCAGCAATCAGCATAGGCATCAGAACCATGACATCGACGATCAACGCGCCCAGCAATTGATACAGCGCGTGCTCAGCGAGCCGAACTTTGTTGAGCGACGCGAATGGTTGTCGCACTTCGCCTTTAATCACCCGAAGTCTCCGATCCTATTTTGGGATTAGGTTGGATTTCGGAAGTGACGGGTTCTGGCGGTTTGTTTGCTATCGGCGGTGGTGGCATTTTCACGTTCCAACAACTGACAGAATTGTCGATTGCCACCACCATTCGAGCATTCATCTGGAAGGGCAGTAAGCTAGCCCCCAACACCGGCTTTCCAAACGACAACTGGTCACGATAAAAACTGTCGTTGGTTTGAAGGTGCAGGACAGAGCGAGGTGCAGACGATAGCCAATAGAAGGAGCCATCCTTGAGTTTCGTTGAGGATAGAATTCGGCATTGTTCTGCACGCACGTTCAATGGATGAGTTGATGAAGGGAGTTTTGTGTTTTGATAGCGCAAAATCGTTCCCGCTTCTCCGCTGACCAAGTCCGCCATCGCCAACATGACAGGGCCGTCCCGTCCCGTTCCCCAAGTCCAATTGCCGGGTAATGGTCGAAAGGGCAATGGATCAACCAATTGTTTCGCAGGTGGTAGGCTGGAAGGAAGGCTTGCAATAGGAGTCAATTTTCCAAAAGAGTCGCAGGCATTCCAATCGATGCATTCTCCGTTAGCATTGAGCGTTGGTACGATGGCGATGGCCCCTTTCGATTCCGAAACGCTTAGCTTTTTGGTTTCCGGATCATAAGCAAGAAGGCGATTTTGGTTGGTAGCCAAAGTCAAGCTTACTTTATTGCCAAGCGCCGTCCAAACAAAAGCAATTGGGGATTCATCCTGCTCAAGCTCATACTCGGTCGCTTGAGTAGGTTCGCGTCCGCCCAGATTGGTTGTGTCGACAATCCAAAACCGAGGCAACCCTTCAGGAACAATCGCAACGCGTTCGTGATCCCAAGGATCAGGAAGGATGTTCATCCGCGTTGCTTCGGTTGCCTTTTCGACGGGAATCAAGGAGACCCGTTGAGTTTTGCCGACCGCATCGATGGTGTGCAGGTCCCCCATATCATCCAGGACTGTCATCACGCGTTTGGGCGACTCCGACGAAGCGAACAAATCTGGCACCGATTCCATTGCACCTAGCTGCGTATAATACTGCTCTCCCGCGGCAGCGATCACATTGGCTGTGAAGGGAGCGTTCCAAACCAGTTCGGTTTCGTGGAATGTGAACGGGAACTTCTCGATGGGCGGCTGCTGTTTGACTTGAGCACGCTCGATGATGGCTCGATGCAGTCGGGAAGTGTAGCGAGCTTGATCATCGATTGCCTGCAAGCGAGCTCTTGCCGCAGGATCTACATTCTCAAACAGCTCTCGCAACAGGGTTGGGACCACAACCAGATAACCGAATTCGTTCACATACTGAACGGTCGATTTTTTATCAAGGATCACAACGGAAAGCTTATCAGGAACCCTGAAGACTTTTTCGGTACGGTTTTCGACATCGATTGCCAGGGGGAAGTCGCAGTTCCATTTCTTCAGCGAGTCCTTCATCTCTTGGGCTGGAGCTTTTGAAACGAGAATAATCTCAAACGAGTTCTTAGGCATCGATTCCGTTAACTTGCGATTGGCTTCCATGACGTCCTTGACGAACAATTCGCTCAGCTCATCCAATCCAACCCAACACATCACCGTGATTGGTTTCGCACGTTGGGCCGAATCAAGGAGAAGGGTCCCATCGGCAGCCTTCAGATCAAACGGAGCCATGTTTTGTCCAAGCAGTGGTGGCAAGGCAAAAGGTGGCTGGATAAATCGCCGAACCAGCAACGCTTCTGGTTCTTCAGGCAGTTGCCAATCGGTCCACTCAATCTTGTGCCCTTGTTTTGCGTCCGATAATTCGACAGCGATCTCTATCTTCGTTCGATCGAGATCGGGAGCTAGATTAGGAATAAAGGCATCGATCAGTTCGATAGGCAAGACATACTTTCGCAGCAAGCGGTTTTCGGCGTCGATCCAAAGAGTCCATTGCAGTTGATCGAGCACGACGCGAACGCGCTCGCAGCGGCGGCTATCGAACATTTCCGGGCTCAGCAGACTCAGCGTGGCTTTTTCGTTACGAAATCCAGAAAGGGCATTTTCGTCGAACAGCATTTGAAGCTGGATGGGAGTCCGGGTGGTTGGATTGTCCAAGGTGGCTTCCAGGTGGTCCTGAATAAGCCAAGTCAGATCAAGTTTTTCAGGACGAGGTCGAACAAGGCGTTGATTGCCGAATGGCGACCCGTCTTTGGCCCGGAAGATAGACTCAAACGTCGTACTTTTCCAGCATGACTGAAGGTCCAAGGCGCGAATCGCAAGTTTGTTGGGAGCTTCGTAAGCAATCCGCATCGGCTCGGACTCTACAACGGGTTTATCCTTGAGAGGAACCCTCAGCTTGAGCACACCGGAATCTTCGTATGTGGTGAGCTTGCGATAAGCAGCAATCGACTCTTCCAAGATTGCTTTGGCTGCCAACGAGCCTTTAATTTGCTCCGGAGAACCTACGGGCGCCGTTTGATCCGCTTCTTTTTTATCTTCAACGCTCGTTTTGGTAGCGTTATCAGCCGGAGTCTTTGCATTGTCGCAACCTAGCAGGGAAATCGAGGTCAGCAATGCTACGATGGTGCCCAGGGTTCTCCCTGCGCTTGCCAATCCGTGGAACCGAGCAAGCCAATGAATCCAGGCAAAAGAATTGTCGCAAGGTTTTGGAACGCTATAGGCTTGCTGGTTGGTCTGATCGATTTCTTGCGGGAAGTCGGCTGAGAGAGGCACAGGAGTAAGATCAATGCAAATCATAGAATTCAGGTCGATATTGGATTCGGTTCGTAACAAAACAGGAACGCTCAATGACCTTAGGTCCAAGAGTCACCTGGGTAATCCCCACCGCGTCGATTCATCATCTTACCATACCCTAGAAATGTGCGAACCTTTCGTCCTTGAAATCAGTCTTCGTAGCCGGGCGAATAGGTTCCAGATTGCCATTCCAATTGCGAAAACTCTGTCTCGTGGACTTTATTGAATTCCAATTTGGGTTTCCTTTGCCAACTGGAGATTGTTTCGAGCCCTCGTTCTTCAGCTAGAAGCTTAGAATCGGGTTCTAAGGGAACAAGTTCCGTTTTATTGGGCTTGGACAAAATTGCAACGATATTGGAGATGGTTGCTTTATCGTAGGTATTGTCCACTCCTCGAAGATCAATCCAATTGATCATTTTTTGAGCTGCATCCGACTGCCGCCAATCGTTCCAGTTATCACTATTGTTTGCATTCCATTCCACATGATGGATGGCTCCGGCGAAGACACTGTCCGTCGAAGTACGAACGAAGGGTTTTGGGTAGGGCAAGGTGTTGTTCAGCTGAAAGCAAATCCATGGCCGCAGGGTGTAGCTCGTCACATTGCGAAGATCAATTCGAATGGGAATTCCGTTGCGAGTTTGGCTTGAGCTACCCGTCGACTGAATCATCGAACCGCCGATCGCGAACCAGCTCTTCTCTAGATTCATCTCAACCCGTTGCATCCCTTGAATCCGCAACCAGTCACACTGGCCTCGGGCGGACGAATTCATGGTTGCGATTCTGGTCAACGCACGAGAAAGTTCATTGTCGAGACCGGTCGCATTCGATTCGAGGTCGGGTTCAACCAACACGACAGTAGCCAAAGAAGAATCGTCGAGTTTGTTGTTCCCATCTCCAGTACTACGCACAGCCGAGCTGAATTCATCATGGATGGTAAGGGTGCAATTCTTCAGCTGGAGCCAAGATCCAGATTTCAGTACCAACAAAGCCTTGCGTCGCGTTTGGGAGTTTAACCGCCAAACAATATCGATGTCTTGCAAGGTGACTTTCCCGCTAGAGCACTCAAGCAAGCCGATTGAAGAAAATGATTCCGGCGAGACTTCATGTCCTTCGATCGTCCACTTGCATCGCTCGCCAGATGGAGAATTCAGTCCTTGAATCGTAAGATCCGAGTCGACCTTAAGAGTTGATTTAAGATCGTTGAGAGATGTCGTGCATTGGGATCTCTTCACCAAGATACGCAGGATCGATCGTTGCCGTCCTGAGCGATCGATCGCCTCTTCGATGGAGGTAACGGCCCCTAAAGAATCGTTGGTCTTGGGTGTCGCTGTTGTTTCGACGACCAGGGTGTCCATATCGGAGCCAAACACGTTGGGATCGATTTCAACTAAGTCAGGTTTCGAGTCCGATGGTTCCAAAGAACTTTCGACGATTTCTTCTTTGGGGATTGGGAAAGCCGCGCTTTGGTAGTTCCCGATATGCATCCACAAAGTGGTGGTCGCGATTGCCGCTATTGAAACCAAGAAGGGGAGCAGTCGAAAAAAAACGGATTTTTGGGAACGATCAGGAAGCGAGGTACCGCCCGAATTGGATTTGGTCCAAGTCAAGCCTTCTTGAATTGCGAGTTGTCGAAGATCGTAGATCAAGTCGACTGGCGTTTGGTAGCGGTCGTCAGGTTTCTTCGCCATCATTTTGCGAAGGATGGCAATCAGTGCGTCGCTGATATCAGTACGAACATAGCGAGGATCCTCGGGGTACTTGGTTCCGTGCATCAACAGCTTTTGAAGAGCCGTGCCTTCGCGAAAAGGAGGCGAACCTGTCAAAAGGAAGTATAGAGTGCAACCGAGCGAATAGAGATCGCTACGGACATCTGCCGCTCTTGGGTCATGAGCTTGTTCGGGCGAAATGTAATCGAACGTTCCCAGGGTGACACCGCTTGCCGTCAGATCATTCGTAGACTTATCCAGTTCGGTGGTTCGAGCGAGTCCCATGTCGACCAGTTTCGCCTGCCCGCTATCCGTTACCAGAATGTTGGAAGGCTTGATATCGCGGTGAACTACTTTCCGGTCCCATGCATGTTGCAGGGCTTCAGCCACTTGCCGAGTCAAACAAACAGCGTCATCAATTGCCAACACGCCACGGTTCAAAACCAGTTCGCGCAGATTGATCCCTTCCACGAACTCGAAAACAATGTAGCTCCATTGGTCCGTTTCACCAACGTAATAGACGCGGGCAATATTGGGATGATCGAGTTTCGCAGCACTCTGTGCCTCGAATCGAAACCGCTTCATCGTCTCGGCATCGCGACCGATGATCGGCACGACTTTAATGGCAACGACGCGGTCGAGTCGCTGGTCATGGCCTCGAAAAACCGCCCCCATGCCACCTGTACCGACCAGCGATTCAATGAGAAAGTGATCGAGCTGCTGACCGATCAGGTAGGTTGCAATCTCCAGCGGTTGACTGCGAGAAGAGCCGCTCAACGATTCCAGCTGAACGTCTCGAATGTCGATCAACTCGCCCTGACGGATGGCTGTTTTTTCCGAATCTACTTTCGAATCAGGAGGTAAAACGACCAGCAACGGATCGTCCTGCTCAGGCAAGGCTGATTGAGGAAGTGAAGACCTCGCCAAATTTTCGGATGAAGATTCGATGGATCGGGACATGGAACCTTACTGACAGGCTAGTCACACAAGTTTGAAACAAAGGTAGCCATACTAGGCTCATGATCAAGTTGGGGAAGTCAAATAACTCCCGGCTGAACACAACACATTTTCCCAGTAAGTCAGCCAAGGGCAAACATGCCCATGAGCGTCCTTCTATTCTAGCCTAGATGCAGCCAGAGAATGGCACCAACCTAGATTCCCTATTTTGGTGGAAGGTTTCACGGTTATAACCGTCAAAACCCGCGTAGCCGCACGATCCTTCAGGAAACGTTCAGGGAACGAAAGGAAACGAAAGGACAGGCACAAACGAAACGAAAGGACAGGCACAGCAATTGACGGACATTGTGACTCCGGTAAACTTTTTCGATTGTTCCGGTTCTTTGTCTTGGGGTTTCTACTGTGACTATCTCCCGCTCTCGACTTGTTGATGCCACCGTAAGTCGTTGGTATCACTGTATTTCTCGTTGCGTTCGACGCGCTAACCTCATGGGTGACGAGACGGCTCCAGGTCGTAAGGATTGGATCGAAAATCGGCTTAAGGAACTTGACCAGATTTTTGCCGTTTCCATCGGTGGGTTCAGTCTCATGGACAACCATCTGCACTTGCTGCTTCGCATTGATCCTGAAGTTGCCAGCAACTGGTCGGATTCGGAAGTGGTTGAGCGTTGGTTTCGGCTGTTTCCGCCTCGCGGGTCGGATCGCAAGCCGATGAAGGTTTCCAAGGAAATGGTGGCTGCTCGCGAAAAAACAAAAAGGACAGGCACAGCGATTGACGGACATTGTGGTTTCGGTAAACTTTTCCGATTATTCCGGTTCTTTGTCTTGGAGTTTTTACTGTGACTATCTCCCGCTCCCGACTTGTTGATACGACCGTAAGTCGTTGGTATCACTGTATTTCTCGTTGCGTTCGACGCGCTAACCTCATGGGTGACGAGACGGCTCCAGGTCGTAAGGATTGGATCGAGAATCGGCTTAAGGAACTTGACCAGATTTTTGCCGTTTCGGTCGGTGGTTTCAGTCTCATGGACAACCACCTTCACTTGCTGCTTCGCATTGATCCTGAAGTTGCCAGTAACTGGTCGGATTCGGAAGTGGTTGAGCGTTGGTTTCGACTGTTTCCGCCTCGTGGGTCGGATCGCAAGCCGATGAAGGTTTCCAAGGAAATGGTGGCCGTTCGTGTGGGGAATGCGGACTGGGTGGCTGGTGCTCGCAAGCGATTGTCGTCACTGGGTTGGTTTATGAAGTGTCTCAAGGAACCCTTGGCTCGGATGGCTAACAAGCAAGACAAATGCACTGGGGCTTTCTTTGAGGGACGTTTCAAATCGATTGCGATTTTGGATGAAGAGTCGCTTGTTTCAGTGTGTGCTTATATTGATTTGAATCCGGTTGCGGCCGGGGTTGCTGCAACTCCGGAAGCTAGCGAGCACACTTCGATTAAGGCTCGGGTGGATCATGTCGTTTCGAATGGTCGGGCCGAGGATTTGAAGGCGGCGGAGCTTGGTAGTGTGGCGGCGGTTCGGGTTAGTGGCGGGCTTGAAGATGAGCTATGGCTGGTGCCAGTTGAAGATCGTCGTGGTCTTGGTGCGGAGCGTGAAGGGATGCGAAGTGGGTTTACGCTGGGCCAATACGTGATGTTGGTGGAGTACACAGGCCGGATGCTGCGTGATGGCAAGGTTGCGATTTCGGCGGAGGTTGCCGATGTGTTTGCAAGGCTTGGTTGCACGCCCGAGACTTGGGGAGTTCGGATGTCGAAGCTTGCAGGAGGCCGGTTGCTGGGACGATTTCTTGCGGGGACTCGGGACAAGTTGCGAGAGTTGGCAGGGAAGTTACAAGTTCGGCATCTCGCTAATGTAGGCTGATCCGCTGGGGTCCGATTTCGATTGAGCTCTGCGAAGGCGAGTCTGCGGGGGGCGAGTGCTTCGCGTCGAAGCTGTCTATCTCATTAGGGCAGCCATGGTTCCGCTGCTCAATCGCCATTTTCTTGGGAAGTAGTGCGTCTTCCAATGGAGTGTTATTCGCAACTTCTTGGCGTATCGCCTCATGTGAAGCCCATCTGGCGTCCGTTGATAGCTTCTGAAATTAGCTACGTTGACGGAGGCGGTTTTGCCGGGTCACGAAATTGCTGTGCCTGTCCTTTTTTGTCT
>JBIKLJ010000279.1:0-5731 GCA_044359895.1 Pirellula sp. | reverse complement strand
GGGGAGTATGGTCGCAAGGCTGAAACTCAAAGGAATTGACGGGGGCTCACACAAGCGGTGGAGGATGTGGCTTAATTCGAGGCTACGCGAAGAACCTTATCCTAGTCTTGACATGCTTAAGAACCTGACTGAAAGGTTGGGGTGCCCGCAAGGGAGCTTTTGCACAGGTGCTGCATGGCTGTCGTCAGCTCGTGTCGTGAGATGTCGGGTTAAGTCCCTTAACGAGCGAAACCCTTATCTCTAGTTGCCAGCGGGTCATGCCGGGGACTCTAGAGAGACTGCCGGTGTTAAACCGGAGGAAGGTGGGGATGACGTCAAGTCCTCATGGCCTTTATGATTAGGGCTGCACACGTCCTACAATGCAACATACAAAGGGAACCAAAATCGCGAGATCAAGGAAATCTCAAAAAGTGTTGCTCAGTTCGGATTGCAGGCTGCAACTCGCCTGCATGAAGCTGGAATCGCTAGTAATCGCGGGTCAGCATACCGCGGTGAATGTGTTCCTGAGCCTTGTACACACCGCCCGTCAAGCCACGAGAATTGGGAGGGCCCGAAGTCGCTGAGCGAACCGTAAGGACGCAGGCGCCGAAGGTCAGCTTGATGATTGGGACTAAGTCGTAACAAGGTAGCCGTAGGGGAACCTGCGGCTGGATCACCTCCTTTCTAAGGATAATTACAGTCTATCACGGCTCTGCCGGAGGTAGGCACAATTAAGTGACCACAAATGTTCGAGAAGAAAACTCATCTATCGTAAAGGCCGTCAAGCCAATACGTGACAAACACCAGATTTCAAAATAGAGAGACCCGGCTTAGTGCAAACTAAGTCGGGTTTTTTTTTGCGCTGATTTCAGGTGTTGCTGTGTTAGGCTGGTTTCGCAATCCTAAATACCTGTTGTTGTCCGACTGCGTTGGTGCATGTCTGACTTTCTTTTCGACCTGGTTTCTCTTGGCCAGCGAAGTGCTTAAGACCGGCCTGCCTGTCAAACTGCTGATGTGGATGGCAGCCGCGTTTCTTCTATTTTCTCATTGAAATCATCCTGGTTTTGTTGCTCGCGCGATGGGAATGGTTGGTTGCGAGTCGTCGCTAGAATCTGGAACTGGCTCTTTTGGTTTTTTTCTTGCGTGAGCTTTTGGCCTGCGGAGTTTTGCCCCCTACTAGGTGCAAGGTTTTTTTGCCGTTTTTTCAATCGTTGAACCTCCTGTGGGCACATAGATGTATGCCTTCGAATCTGGATTGGCTGTACGATTCGCAAGCGTGGAGTGCCTAGTTCGCTTTTGGTGGCAAACCATGTTGGTTTTTCTGAGCTGTATTCTGAGCGTTTTTGATCCGTTTTGGTTCACTGATGGATCGGGTGAGAAGTTCTTTGCAGTTATTTCTTCATCCAGACGCAAATTCATGCAAGGAATCGACGTCCAAATGCATTTTCTGTTAAGGAAGGTCAAGGGCCCGTACCTCACTAAGGAGTTTTCCATGGATAGTTGGCCGGAAACACGCTTGAGCTTGATCGCTCGTTTGGCTAACCCCAAAGACGCGTCTGCTTGGCGGCAATTCGAATCTTGCTATCAAACAGCCATCTATCGTTTTGCTCGTAGTCGATCTTTGCAAGTAGATGAAGCGATGGATGTTGTCCAAGAAGGCTAGCTGATCAAAATCAAACCCACAGCCATAGGGAGGGAACGAAATGATCGTATGCAATCTTGACTTGCCTCGTCGATTCTTGAGCGACAGTCTCTCAGAATCAGATTCGCAACAATTCGAATGTCATCTTGAAACATGCGACCGCTGTAGAGCTCAATTGGATCTGGATGCTGGGGGGGAAGGTCTAGAAATTTGGGTTCGTGAGCAGTTAATGAGTTCGTCCGAGGTCCCGCTTTGGAGCGAAACGGTTGGATCGCAAGAGAGCCATTCACCTAGCGAATCAAGGGGCGGTTCTTTCGCCAGCGACGCGATTGCTGCGGCAGAACTTGCTGTTCTGTCCCCGACAGATGACCCGGCTTCCATGGGACGGTTGGGCCCTTTCGAAGTACGTGCCGTGATCGGTCAAGGGGGTATGGGGACTGTTTACAAAGCAATCGACCCGTCGTTAGGGCGGATGGTTGCGATCAAAGTTCTTAAACCAGAATTGGCCAATATCGGTTCCGCGAGGCAACGGTTTTCACTGGAGTCGCGAGCCATGGCGGCCATTACCCATCCAAATGTCGTTCCAATTTACGCAGTTGACGAACATCGCGGCCTTCCCTACTTAGCGATGGAATATGTGTCGGGCGGGACGCTGGAAGCTCGACTTCGCAAGTCAGGGCCTCCGGAGACGCTGTCCATTGTACGAATAGGATTGCAAATTGCTCAAGCGCTCAGTGCTGCCCATGATTGTGGTCTTGTTCATCGCGATATCAAGCCCGGCAATATATTGATTGATCGCGGTATTGATCGAATTCGTGTTGCGGACTTTGGATTAGTTCGCGTTTCCGATGATGCCAGTATGACGCATAGTGGTTTAATTGCTGGTACGCCTCAGTTCATGGCACCGGAGCAAGTACGCGGTGAAGCGTGTGATGGCAGAGCAGATCTATTCTCGCTTGGGTGCGTCTTGTACGCATTGTGCGTAGGTCATCCACCATTTCGTGCGGATTCACCCTATGCAGCCATGCAGCGTATTGTTCATGACGCAGAGCGCCCTATTAGGGAGATTCGGCCGGAGGTTCCTGTTTGGTTGGCTTCCATGATTCATCGATTGTTAGCGAAAGAGCCAGGACATCGGTTCGAATCGGCCTCGATGGTGTCTGACATTTTGGAACAAGAGTTGGCCTATTCCCAGAATCCAACGCGGCTTGAAAAGCCACGTCGGGACTGGATGACCTCCGAGAAGTCTCGGAAGCGGACCAAGGTTGTGCTGCTAGCTTTGGCTGCAGTCTTCGTAGTTTCTGCGATGTCGATTGCCTCAAGTTGGCTTTGGTTACAGACCGTAGGCACTCCGCCAAATTCTACACCCCGTAGAAATGCTCAAGCCAGTAGCGACTCCAAAAGAATGAGCGTCGACTTGCCTGAAACCACGGGTGGTCGGTCCGTGGGATTATGGACTGAAGATGGTTATCGCGATGCAGTCCTATTGAGTCGTTTCATTCAAGCGACTCTGCACACGAGCCAACCTTTGATCGACCCGCTCGACGTAGATCTCGAAATGCTAAAGCAGCAAATGCGAGAGTACGAGCGACGTGAGCCTTAACGTGTTTTATTGGGAGTTACTTGTCCATTCGAAAGAGGATTAGAAAATGAAAAAGAGAATGGTTTGGTCAGCCCTAGCCTTGATGGTTACGATCGGAGGCCTTGGGATTTCCTTTGCTCAGCAGTCGACATCACCATCATCACCAACACTACCAGAAACGCCCGTCGTAGGAAAAGAGATTTCTGGAGTATTTTATCCGGCAGTTGCAGGATGGCCCTTGACCTATGGGGCAGCCGATCATTCTGGCTCAGGCTATCAGGAATTCACCAATCAACTACTCGTTGAATACCAAGCCGCAAGCGACGACGCTGCAAAAAACAAACCGAGTTCAGCAACTCATTAACAACGCCGAGGGAATTGGCTGGGGGGGCGACAGTCCGTCCGAAGGGTCGTTTCAATTTCAGGCGGAGCCCATGAATGTCGAGGGGCAATTGCTGCCACCAGTGCCTCGTTATACCCCGGTGCCAGATGCAACGAGTCCTGCGGCAGCGAGTCCCACATCGAATCGGCCGTAGTTCCATTCAGACCCCGCATTCTAAAACTTGCGGAGCGCCAGGTGTTACCAAGCCGAATGATCGCTTCGCAAGGTTGGCTGAACCACTGGATTGATACTTGCCTGCTGTTTAAGGCTGAGCAATCAAGGCCCAGACAATGGGCTTGGATTCTTCGATCGCTTGGATCACTTCAGTGCAGCGATCGCGGTTGCTGCCACGTGCAAGCTCCAACGCCAGTTGCGCTGCAGAGAGAGCATCTTCCTTGCGATCGTTTTCCTTGAGAGCAATAGCAAGTACAAGCTGAGAAAGCCAATCTTCTGGTCCTGATAGCTTCAGGGCCAGTTCTGCATTCTCCAGCATTTCTTTTGCTTCGCGCGGAGTGACCTTGGTCTTTGATGCCGTGATCAGAACGGCCAATCGCGTTGCAGGCAACTCAAAATCGGACTTCTTGGCAATTGCATCTAGATCCTTGCCAGCCATTGCATACTCCTTTTGCTCCCCAGACCATAATGCTCGTAATCCGAGAACGACAGGGTTTGTTTTATCGAGCTTCACTGCTTGCGCCATTTCGGGCTTGCCCTTCTTTTTGTCTTCACGTTGCAATGCCACAACAGCTTTGCCAGCTTTGGCGACACTGCTTAGCGCAGGATTCAATTCTTCCGATTGCTCAAAACATTTCGAAGCTTCAGCATTCAGGCTAAGTCGTAGGTTCAGTAATCCTTCCAGGAATTTCGAGGCTGCATAATTGGTCCCACGTTTCTGAACCAATTCCAGCATGGCTTGGTTGTGTCCTTTGGAACGACTACCGTCGAAATCGAGAAATTCCGAAAGCTTGGCTTGTTTTTGATTTCCAAGCGTTTGCCATTCAAAGTACTCGGATTCCAGTTGAAGCATGTCTTTGCAGGCATCCACTCTTCGGCGTAAGGCATTTTGCAGTTCAGCACTGAGTTGCAAGATCTCGTTGGATTTAAGCATGACATCAAAGTCTGCAGCGGCTTTTTGGCGACTAAGAAACGCTTCCGTATTGCGATCACGCACTCCGCCTCCATTGCCGGGATCGTTTGGGTTACGTTCTTGCTGTAGTTCTCGAAAAATCTGGTCCGAGGTCCGAGCGGAATTCATCGCTTGCAATTGCTTTTGAAAACCTTGAGTTTGAATTTGAGCAACCGCTTTTTCCGTTGCTTGGAAAGCTGTGTTGATTTTCGTTTGACGTTGCTTGAGCTCGTCCAGTTTCTTGGCATGTTGGTCGAGTTCATCAAAAACGAGGCTCAAAGCGTCGAGACTCTTTTCAAACGATTCGGTCTGGTCGGATGAGTCGTCCGCAGGCAAAGGCGCAACCCACACCAAAGTCATGCAAGTGACAGAGGCGGTCCACCAAAACCATGGAATGACAGAAGGGGGAAATGGAATTGTGTTTGTCAGCGTGAACATCATACAGCCCGATTTTCTGATACCTTGCTCTGGATTCAATGCCCGGTGCATCACTGTATCATGAGCTGCGAACCGACTTTGCGTCAACTAGGATTTTGGGAAACTGTTTCGCAACTTGCCGGGAACTTGGATGTTCCGCTTGCGGTAGAAGTTTTGTTAACTGCTTGCGCTCGAGTAGCTTCTTAACGCTCTTTGGAAGATCCAGCGGCTCAGCGTCAGCGAAACGATCGTCGCCAAAAATGTAAAACCGATCAAATACCATTCCCAATTGGCTTTCGGCGAAATTGGTTGGGCCAAGAGCCGTGCTGGAACATTCACAACAACCAGCACAGGGCAAATGAACGTGAACGCGTACCAAAGAGGAATCCCCCAGCCCGTTTCGTAAATCTCCATGGGGTATCGCGAGAAGTTGGTGATGTAGAACCAAAAATCGTAGAGGCTTTGGTTTCTTCCAAGCCAAATGCTTGTCGCAGCCAAGCACGTTATTAGGCTGTACAGCAATGCGACACCACAGGCGATAAACAGAAAATACAAAGTCAGCTCGAGCGGGCCGACCGACCAAGTCGGATTGGTCCTGTTGCT
>JBIKLJ010000277.1:0-5786 GCA_044359895.1 Pirellula sp. | reverse complement strand
GTGATGTATCGCATGTTTGCACGCTAGTTTCTCAGTCGATTTCTTGCGGACCGCAAATCATGACCTTCGAACGAAATTCAACCCAGCAGCGCCCTAATACTGAACGCAAGGCACTTGCCATCAATTTGGATCCGCGTCGATATGGCTCGTTCGCGGAAATTGGTGCAGGCCAAGAAGTCGTGCGTTGGTTTTTCCGCGTGGGCGGAGCAGCCGGTACCATCGCGAAGAGCATCTCCGCCTACGATATGGCCGTCAGCGATGCCATTTATGGACAGTGCGATCGGTACGTCTGCCGCAAGCGACTAGAAGACATGCTGGAACACGAACAGTCACTCAATTTAGAACGACTGCGAGAAGAACGCGGCGACTCCACTGCTTTCTTCGTTTTTGCAGATACGGTTTCCGCTCGAAATTTCAAAGGGACCAACGAATGCCATGGGTGGCTTGGGGTTCGTTTCCAAGCTCATCCAAGAGATCAAGATAGCCAAATCATCATCCACGTACGAATGCTCGATACGGAAAACGCGCTTCAACAAGAAGCCTTAGGGATTATCGGAGTGAATCTGCTTTATGGGGCATTCTTTCTGAATCATGAACCCGATCAACTGATCGAATCGTTGCTGGACAATCTAAACACAAGGCGGATCGAGATCGACATGATCGAGTTCTCGGGGATCGCCTTCCGACATGTTGATAACCGGGTCATGAGCCTGCGCTTGGTTCAACTAGGACTCAGCAATGCAGCCATGTTCTCAGCCAAAGGTGAGGTGTTGCAACCAGCGGAAGTGCTCTACAAGAAGCCGATTTTGGTGGAACGCGGCAGCTTCCGCCCATTGACCAATGTCAATTTGGATATGCTTCGTGCAGCTCATGAAAAGTTCTGCGAAGAACCCGACGTCGCGGGGGATCAAGTTGTGACGCTCGCCGAAATCACTATGCGGAACTTGAAGGCAAACGGCGATATCAATCTCCAAGATTTTTTGGCGCGAGTTGACTTGCTCGCCGACTGCGGAATGACCGTTTTGATTTCGGACTACTTCGAGTACTATCGCTTGGCCGCGTACCTCGCACGGTATACCAAGAGAAAAATTGGTATAACGATGGGGGCCGGAAGCTTGTGCGAGTTGTTCGATGATCGCTACTATTCAGAACTAGACGGTGGCATCCTTGAGTCCTTTGGAAGACTCTTCAAAAACGACTTGAAGCTATACATCTATCCGCTTTTAGATCGGAAAACCGGTACACTTACAACCGTCGATACTCTCGAAGTTGCTCCGGAACTAACGAAGCTGTATCAATACCTGGTTGAAAAAGGCTGCATTGAACAGCTACACAACTTCAATCCACAAGACTTGAATACCTTTTCACGCGAGGTACTTCGCCAGATTCAAGCGGGCGATCCAAGCTGGATGGAACACGTCCCAGCAAAGGTTGCGGAAACGATCCAACGACGAGGCTTCTTTGGTTATCGAAAATCACCTATTTCAAAAGAACCTACACCGTTCCTGGCCCCGGTACCAGACGTGTCGTATTCGAACAACAACAGTCTCATTTAGTTAAAGAATATGTTCCGTACCGCTCTGGTTTTGTTCTGCTTTACCGTTACCAGTTTTGCCAATGGTGGTGAGTACAACGAAGTACTTAAGATCGGCGACCCTGCACCCGCATGGGACAACTTACCAGGTGTCGATGGCAAACAGCATTCACTCAAGGATCTGAGTAATAAGAAGGTGATTGTGGTCGTGTTTACTTGCAACAGTTGTCCTGCGGCTCGGGACTATGAAGACCGAATCATCGAACTGGCAAAATCGTCGACGGAGATTGCGATCGTTGCCATCAACGTGAACCGTATCCCCGACGACTCGATGGAAAGAATGATCGAGCGAGCCAAATCGAAAAGCTTGCCGTACCCGTATTTGTTGGACGAATCCCAAAAGATTGCGAAACAATACGGAGCCAACTTCACGCCCGAGTTTTTTGTACTCGATGGAAATCGAAAGATTGTTTACATGGGCAGCATGGACGACAACACCGATGCGAAACTAGCCAAGAAGCACTACTTGCGCGATGCCACCGCAGCCGTTCTTGCGAACAACCAACCAAGTATCTCAGAAACGCTGGCCCGTGGATGCCGCGTTCGGTATGCTCGTGAACCGCGAAAATAGATCTCGCGATGTTCTGTGTTGCACCGCGATCCTCTGTGTTGCCTCGTGCGAAACGCTTTTTTTGCGTTTCGCACTCTTTTTCATGACCAGCGACTAGGCGTATTCGCGATCGGTCAAGATACCTGGTTGTGGAACTGGGTAAGTTCCATTCGCGAGCATTTGCAATGGGGCAGGACTGTCGAACGTCAACGATTCCAAACCTGGTGCAAATTCGTGATCGCAGTTGAGCATGTCATCATAGGTGACTTCCATTCCGGTATGAGCCGCCATGCGTCCCATGCTGGTAACAACGGACGCCTGAACCCCACGCTCTACTTCGTTGTACGGCTCGTTCTTGCGAATCGCATCGATCAAATGATCCCATTCCAGTTGGTATGGCGAAGGCTCGTTGCCACCGAACTGCCAAGTCATGTTTGCCTTGGTGAAGTTTTGGCCACTGTAGATTCGACACTTTGCAGGCGAGTGCCCCGAAGCGGAAATCACGGCACATCCCTTGGTACCGTGAGCGTAGCTCGCAAATTCGTCCTTGCATCCCGGGATTGTTCGGCCGTTCAGCATCAACTTGGAGCCATCTTCAAATGTGTACTCCACCGAATACGTGTCGAAGTTTTGGTCGACGCAATCGTTTCGATAATGTCGGCCGCCGCTTGCTTGGGCCTTGATTGGCCAAGCGTTTTTCATCCAGCAGCATTCGTCGACGTTATGGATCAAGAAGTCGCTGAAACCGCCACCGCTGGCCCACAAGAAACCATGGAAGCGATTGATTTGATACATCAGTTCGCTCATATCATCAGGTTTCTTGGTGGTGGCTGCAGAGCCTGTTGGTCCGGCCATTCGGTAAGCCCGCATCAATTGAATATCGCCAATTTCACCTCCTTGGATACGGCGATGCAATTCCGCGCGGGCATCGCAGTGCCTGCACATCAACCCGATAGCCACCTTCAAGTTTTTGGCTACCGATTGTTGACCTAATTCAAACATACGGCGGCTGGTTGGCCCGTCGACCGTCACCGGCTTCTCCATGAATACGTTTAGGCCTTTGGAGATCGCGTAAGCAAAGTGAATCGTTCGAAACGCGACGGGTGTTGCCATGATGACCACGTCGCCCGGTCGCAAGCAATCCATGGCTTTCTTGTAGCCATCAAAGTCCACAAATCGCTTGTCCTCAGGTACCTTCACCTTCTTTGGAAATTGGGTGATCAGGGAACCGTAGCAGCTGTTCATCTTGTGATCAAAGACGTCGGCCATTGCGACCAATTCGATCTCACCATTGTCGACGGAGAGTGCGTTGGCGGCAGCTCCCGCACCTCGGCCGCCGCAGCCAATCAAGGCAACGCGAATCGTGTTATCTTCGCCAGCATGCACGCTTTTGGAAAGATTGGAAGCAAGTGCGCCAGCGGTTGCGATCACGCTAGAACTTTTTAAAAAGTTACGTCGGTTTGCGTCATGGAGGGGTGGATTCGATTGGGTCATGGTGTGCTCCTAAACAAAGCAAAAAGAAAGGAAAGGAAAGGAAGGCAAGGAGGGCGGATAGGAATGCAAATGCGGCTATCGTTCCAGAGGGACAGGGCGTTCTTTTTGAATCGGTTCTGAGTAATCCCAGAACTTTTTCTTCTCTTCTTCCGAAGGTTCTTGCAAAGGTCGAACCACCCGAAAGCCAACGTGCAACGCATCGGTCAAAAACCAAATGCTCACAGGAAATTGTGGATCTTGTGCTATCCAGTCTTCTGTGGAGCCCTCACGAGCGGCACTTCGGCAATCTGCTGCAGTTTTGTCCCAGCCGCCGCCTCGAACTGTTCTCGGGTACAAGGCCATCGGAACAAGCAACGGGTTCACCGGCTTTAATGTATCCGCCGGATAACCTTGATCGACATATTGATCTAGGACCCATTCTGCCACGTTGCCATGCATGTCATGCAAGCCCCAGGGATTGGGTTTTTTCTTACCGACGTTTTTGTAGGTTTCTCCAGCATTGTCCGCAAACCAGCCATACTTCTCCAATTCACTTGGATCATCGCCGAACGAGTAAGCCGTTGCCGTGCCAGCGCGGCATGCATACTCCCATTCGGCCTCGGTCGGTAGCCGATAGTAACGACCTGTCTTGGCGGATAGCCACTTGCAATAGGTTCTGGCAGCGTGCTGAGTCATGCAGATGGCTGGAAAGTTTCGCTTCCCCATTCCGAACGACATATCACAGTACGGTTTGGTTGGTTGACTCTTTTGGAATTCGTTCGCAATGATATCCCTGGGAGTAGGCTCCAGCTTGTTTACTTCCATGGCAAAAACATCCAGATCGGACATCCAGACGTCGTAAGCATCCCACGTGGTTTCAAACTTGGCCATCCAAAACGGAGCGATTTCAACCTCGTGAACAGGCCCTTCGTCCGGGCGTCGATCGCTTTCCGAGTCCGGGCTTCCCATCTGAAATTTTCCGCCTGGGATCGGTAGCATTTCGACTTTGGCCGACGTGTGCTCAATCAATTCGGTATAAGGCTTCATCTCTTCGGCGGTCTTCGCCTCCGAGTTCTTCACAGGCAGAACTTTGCCCGAGTCATCAGCCAAAGCCGGCAGGGCAGGGCAACACAGAAGCGTCCAAAGAGCAGCAGGGCCAGCAAGCAAACGAAGAGAATCAAAGGGTTTGGGCATAAGATGCATGGGAAGGAAGTGGGAGTGGTCTAAGCAGGAATGGACTGAGTCGCACCCAACGATTTCAACGATCTGGGTAGAAACCCAAATCGTTGTTCGACGGATCGCCTACAATCTCATTCTACTTCAACAAAGGTAGGATTTCGACGTTCTTGAAACGAACCGGGTCGGAATGGCCGGCGAATCCAACATGGCCCTCGGTCCGGTCTTTCCCTGGGTGAGGTGAATCCGACATGTACTTCGAAATGGTGGAAAGATCGGTATCCAAGATGATGGTACCATTGAGTTCAACTTGGATCGTCGAGCCTTTGACGGTCACCACTTCATGATTCCACTCGCCTTGCGGTCGAAGGAAGCCGCGTTTCGCAGCCGCCATACCATAAGCACTGCCGTGAGCTTGCCTCGGATCGATGGTAGCGTAGTTCGAATGTCCATCGTCCAAAACTTGCAATTCGGTCATTCCAATGTAGGCGCCGTCGCCCGTCCGTTTTTCTTGGGGCATCGCTTCGATTTCCTTTTTGGTCGGATACCGCATGACCAACCCGTTGTTTCCTGCAGGCGGCAACTGAAAATCGACTCGCATGACATAATCGCTGAAGACCTTCTCGGTGTGGAGCACGCCCCCTTTGCCTGCGAGACACTGAACCGTGCCGTCCTTGACGGTGTAGTTTGCGGTTGCGCCAGCCCAGCCTGTAAGATCTTTTCCATTGAAAAGGGATTCAAACTTTCTGGAAGAGGCCATCGCTTCCTCTTCAAATTTTCGAAGCAGATCATTCGATTCTTCTGCACTGTATTCGACCAACTTCAGATTCTTCCAGCGAATCTCTGCACCGTGCGTTTGCAATTGGATGGGGCCTTTCTTAGGAAGAGGTTCCCCTTTCGCAAAAAAGTTATGCAATCTTGCGTTATTCACGACACATTGATCGTTCAGCCACACACTGCATCGCTCCCCGATCAAGCGGATGCGCATCGCAT
>JBIKLJ010000278.1:0-5786 GCA_044359895.1 Pirellula sp. | reverse complement strand
TGTCGACGATTTTTTTGTAGTGGTCGAAAAACCGCCCGGCGTTACCTCAACCCGACACTTTGAAGAGCGCAATCTTCCCAAGAAACGAAAGCAGCTTCAGCCCACTCTGGAAGAACTACTGCCGGAGGCACTCGAGAAGCACTTTTACTCCAAGTCGAAGCTCGCTGAACGTGAAATGCAGTTGGGGCCAAAGGGTGTCAATAAAAAGACCAAGGGCCGTCTGTCGGCTCAAGATGCCCAACGACAACGCAACTTTCGACTCAAGAAATTCGAGGTGTTCGCTGTCCACCGTCTTGATAGGGACACAAGCGGCCTGATGCTGTTTGCGAGAACCCCGTCCATCGCCAAAGAACTAGGAGTCCGTTTTCGCAACCACGAGGTAGTTCGAAAGTATCATGCAGTCGTGCATGGCCATCCCGCCGCGCAAACCTTTGATAACATCCTCGTGCGAGACCGAGGTGATGGTCGCCGCGGATCGCAACCTGCAGACAGAAAAGATGACCCCACGGCTCAACGTGCAATAACCCATATGAAGCCTATCGAGCGAATTGGGGCTTATTCCATGATCGAATGCACTCTCGAAACAGGTCGAACCCACCAGATTCGAATTCACCTTTCGGAACTGGGACATATGCTCTGTGGAGACGCGATCTACAACAGAACCCTCGATGGGATCAAGGTGGAGGACAACAGCCAAGCCCCAAGGCAAGCCTTGCATTCAGCGACTCTGGAATTGAAACATCCGATTTCCGATGAACCGCTTTCCTTCAAAATGCCTTGGCCAGCAGATTTACATCACTGGCTTAAAAAACTACGAGAAACTAAGTAGCGAGCTTTCGCAACACTTCAATGCCGCGATCTAGGGTGGCATCCGAGGCTGCAAAGGAGACGCGAAAGTGAGTGTCGCGTGCCGAAAAGATCTTGCCTGGAATGATTAACAACTCGTTTTCAATTGCACGCTGTACGAAATCCGTTCCTGTACCTGAAGGCACTTTTGGGAAAATGTAAAAGGCCCCCCCTGGTTCGGTGAATTCATAAAACCCCCGCAATCCAGCCACCATCCGGTCCCGCTTTTTAGCGTAATCCCTGTAATGCTGGGTCATGTCATAATCCAAGGCTGCCATCGCCCCCCATTGCAGTGGAGTCGGGGCGCAAACAAACGAATACTGCTGCAGCTTTACCATCGTTTGAATGATTTCTTTGGGGCCGTGCACGTAACCAAGTCGCCAACCAGTCATCGCGTGGCTTTTGGAAAAACCATCGATGACAATCGTGTCGGGATTGAATTCGGCGGGGGAACGCATCGCGCCATCGAAATGAAATCCACTGTAGATTTCATCAGAGATCAGCGCGACACCCTTCTCTTGGCATAGCCGAGCTAAGCCCTGAATTTCGTTGAGATTGGCCGTAACGCCAGTAGGATTGCCGGGACTATTAAACAACACCAGCTTGGTTTTGCTGGAGATCGCACCGCGCACCTTTTCAAGATCGATTCGAAAGTCAGGATACGTATCGATCAGGATCGGAACCCCTCCCACCAATTGAATCAAAGGAACATACATTACAAAGTAAGGATCAAAGACGATGACTTCGTCCCCAGGGTTTACCATGGCTAACATTGACAGAACTAGCCCACCACTGGTGCCTGAACTGATGTATACCTGGCGGTCAGGATGTTGATATCGACGATCGATGTCGGCTTGGATGCGTTCTCGCAACGGAGCGATCCCTTGTGTCATGGAGTAGGCATTCTTCCCTTGCTCAATCGCTTCGATGCTCGCTTTCTTGATCGGGTCAGGGACATCAAAATCGGGTTGCCCAATTGACAAATTGATAGGGTTTTTCATCGTCGAAGCCATCTCAAGCACCTTGCGAATCCCACTGGAATCAAAAGCAAGGGAACGATCAGATACCCAAGATCTCGGGGACGACGCATTGGCGGATGAACTAGTCATGAGCGAGAATTTTATTGCTTTCGATAGACCGATATCGGGTGGGTGCAAAGGAGACTTAGATGCTGTAAAATAGCAGACCCGCCTGGCTTACTCCAGCCTCATTCCACTCTGAGCACCAGCGAATTAATTATGTTGAGCCCCTGCGAACTCATTACACGTCCTTTTGGCAATCCGGCAAAGTTCTGTATTTGGATGATCGCGCTCGGCTGCTATTGGGGATCGAACGCTTCAGGGCAGTCGTCGAACCCGACAGGGATTCAACTGTTCCCAAATACGATCAAGCTGACCAACGCAGGAAGCTTTCAACATGTTACCATCCAGTGGGTTTCGGAAGCAAAAACGGGTTCGACAACCATGCGAGCGTTGGATGGAGAACCCACCCTTGTCATGCTCGATGCGAATGTTGCGAGCGTAGAGAAAGTTGCTGGTACGCATACATGGGTTGTTAAAGCCATTCGCTCAGGACAGACCGAACTTACGGTTCAAGTTGCCTCCGAAGGTGGGCAGAACTTCCAGGCAACCGCGAAGATTGAATGCTCTCTGGTCGAAGTTCCAGCTCCGATCGAATTCAATAATCATGTGCAATCGATTCTTGCTAAGAATGGATGCAACATGGGGGCTTGCCATGGCGCCTTGGCTGGAAAGGGTGGCTTTCGCCTTTCCTTGCGAGGGTACGACCCCGCATCAGATCACTTCAATTTAACTCGACAAGATCGAGGGCGTCGAATCGAACGGGATGAGCCTGCAAAGTCATTGCTGTTGCTGAAACCCAGTGGTGCAATCGAGCACAAAGGAGGCGTTCGATTGATGGCCGATTCCAACGATTATGCAACGCTTGCAGCATGGATCGCAAAGGGGGCTGCTGGGCCTCTGCCGTCGGACCCAACACTGGAACACCTGGAGATTCTGCCGGAATCCATTCGGCTCGAAAAGAATCAGATTCAACCTCTCATCGTCCGAGCTCATTACTCCAATGGCCGAATCGAAGATGTCAGCCATTGGGCAAAGTTCACGGCGACTGACGAATCGATCGCTACCGTCGATGAGCATGGAGTGGCAACGATCGTGGGAGCTGGTGAAGGCGCGATCAACGCTTGGTTTGCAAGTCGAATTGTTACGTCCCGCTTCAGTGTGCCATTTTCGGAAAAAGCAGCTTCCAAGACATTGTCAACGGAAGGAGCAAATCGGATCGATCTTCGGGTATCTGAAAAACTGGAATCGCTTGGCTTAGAGGCCAGTCAACCATGCAGCGATGCCGAGTTTATTCGTCGCACTTCCCTGGACGCAACAGGGACTCTGCCAACTGAACAACAAGTGATCGCATTCCTTCAAGATACCGCCTCTGACAAACGAAGTCGCTGGATCGATCACTTGCTCGATTCACCAGAGTATGTCGACTACTGGACCTATCGATGGTCGGATTTGCTGATGCTCAATAGCAATTTACTGCGTGCGGATGGTATCAAAGCATACTATGGTTGGATCCGAAACCATGTTCAAAAAAATACACCATGGGATCAGTTTGTTCGCGAGATTGTTACAGCCCGTGGCGAGGCACTTGAAAATGGTGCGACCAACTTTTATGCAATCAATCAAGATCCCGAGAGCATGACGGAAAATGTTTGCCAAGCGTTCTTGGGACTTTCGATCGGATGCGCAAAATGCCATAACCATCCACTCGAAAAGTGGACCAATGACCAATACTACGCCATGGCGAATTTGTTCGCCCGCGTCCGAGCCAAAGGATGGGGCGGTGAAGTTCGTGATGCTGATTCCGCACGCACCTTGCTGGTCCTTGATCGTGGTGATCTCATTCAACCGCTCCGTGGAAAACCTCAGTTGCCTGCTCCGTTGGATGCGCCGCCACTGGATATCAATGCGAACCACGACCGTCGTGAATATTTGGCTGACTGGCTGACCGCCCCCGAGAATCCCTATTTTGCCCGTGCCATTGTCAATCGAGTTTGGGCCGCTTTCATGGGGGTTGGAATCGTCAATCCTGTCGATGATCTTCGATTGAGCAATCCAGCAAGCAACACGGAACTGCTCCAAGATCTAAGCGACTATTTGATCAAAGAGAAATACAACCTGAAGGAACTAATGCGTTTGATCATGAATTCTCAAACGTATCAATTAAGTAGCAATACCACGGAATCCAACAAAACTGACAAAAAGTACTTCTCGCATTACTATCCGAAACGATTGATGGCGGAGGTGATTCACGACGCCATTTCTTCTGTATCGGAAGTACCAACCGTTTTTGATAAGGTTGCGTTTCTAGGGGGGGATAAACGCCCCACCACCTTTTATGCAAAAGGTACTCGTGCAATCCAATTGTTCGATTCGAGCGTAGAAAGCAATTTCCTAAAGACGTTTGGACGCAACCAACGCAGAATCACCTGCGAATGCGAACGAAGCGATGAGCCAAGTATTATTCAAGTCTTGAACCTAAGTAACGGGGATACTCTTAACAACAAACTATCCGGCGATGGTAGCGTGGTGAATCAACTGATGACAGCTTTTCCTGGCAATGATGACGGACTTGTAACGTCAGCGTACCTTCGCTGTCTCGCACGTTACCCAACGCCAAACGAACTCGAAGCGATGGCGCAGGAATTGCGTTCAGCACCAGAGTCTGAAAAACGAACGGTTGTTGAAGACTTGCTTTGGAGCTTGATGACGTCGCGAGAGTTCTTGTTCAATCACTAATCATGAATCAATTCAATCAACTCTTGGAAGTCGTTTTGCGGTTTTCCGACCGCATTCGATACCTTCCTAAGTTGCAAAGTGCCCGCTGGTGCTGGCTGCAGTAGGGCGAGAAGCTCCGACGGTTGCTCCGCCTGATGCAAGTCCTGGTTCAGCCATGCTTGCATCGCACTCTGCTCTTGAATGATGGCTGGCATGCGATCGTGCACCATGGACGTGTCTGGGTTGGACACAGTTGTGATGACCGTGGTAGATAGCAAGCCTGAGCCTTGTGAGACCATTGGGATGCGGCGGTTTTCAGCCCATAAGCCTGCCATCATAAATGGTTGTTCATCAGGGCGGTGAATCCAGTAAGGTTGCTTCTCTTTGGGTGAGATCTTTTTCCACTCGTAATATCCGTCTGCCAGCACCAAACAGCGTTTGTTCGCTAAAGAGGTTTTGAAGCTGGGCTTTTCGGAAAGGGTCTCCGAACGAGCGTTGATCATTTTGGTTCCGATGGAAAGATCCTCCGCCCAATGCGGGACGAGCCCCCATCGCATTCTGTCAACCCGAAGCTGACCAGAAGTGTCTGGCCTAAGAACTAGAATCTGTTGGGTAGGCGATATGTTGTAGCGAGCACGAAACGCATTAGATGAGATCCCAACGAATGCGAGACTCGGATCAAAACCAAATTGGTTGGGAAACAAATCGAGCAACCAATCAACGACAGGCGTTTTCAGAGTAAATCGACCACACATTCCACCGACCTACTTGGTTAAAGTATTCGTGACTTTAGAAGCATGATAGATACGTACGCGATGAACTTGCCTTGCGTTGGCTTGCGTGACCGCGATCTGGAAATTTCCTATCTTGGTCTTGGAGCCAACTTTCGGAATGGCTCCGATTCTGGAAACGACTAGACCGGCAATCGTTTCATAATCGTCTGACTCTGGTAGTTCAAGCGACAGTTGACGATTGGCGGCTGTGACCTCCATGACTCCGGCTATGCTGTAGCCGCCGTCCGCATCCTCGATCACCATCGGCAGGACCTCATCAACATCCAATTCGTCGGCGATCTCTCCCACAATTTCTTCTAAAGCATCTTCAATGGTAACAACGCCAAGCGTTTGTTGAAACTCATCTACG
>JBIKLJ010000420.1:0-19541 GCA_044359895.1 Pirellula sp. | reverse complement strand
AATGATGTTAGTGTGCAATGAAGAGTGACGGCCTGGAAAGGCCGTCCTACGTGGGTACATCTCGCGGTGTCGAGAACAACACAAGAAGAACAGAATGATGTTAGTGTGCAATGAAGAGCGACGGCCTGGAAAGGCCGTCCTACGTGGGCAAATCAAGATGCAATTCAATCGCCGTCGGTTCCTTCGCGGTGCGGGAGTCGCGCTGGCGTTACCGCTGCTAGACAGTTTGCGTTCGGTGTCAGCGAAGCAACCGGATGCAAAACCTCCGCGGCGGATGCTGTTGATTTCGAACAATCTAGGCGTTCTGCCGAAGCAATTCTTTCCGGAGGGGACGGGACGAGATTACGAACTCTCGCCGTACCTCGCTGATCTGGCAGACTTCCGCGACAACTTTACCGTGATCAGTGGCCTCTCACATCCTGATGTCGAAGGTGGTCACAGTACAGAAAACTGCTTTCTGACTGCATCACGTGGCCCGACCAAGAGCGGCTTTCGCAATACGATCTCGCTCGATCAATTCGCTTCGGAACGGATTGGCCCGGTGACTCGGTTTCCCACACTGAACCTGGGCGTGAATATCGACAAGGCCAACCGCAGTCTTTCCTGGACGCGCGACGGGGTACTGCTGCCAGCCGAAGATAGCGCGTCTGCTTTGTTCCGTAGGATGTTCGTCCAAGGCGATCAGGTTGCGGTCGAGCGCCAGCTCCATCAACTCGACGAACGAGGCAGCATTCTCGATACGTTGCTGGATGACACGCGGCATTTTCGCAGGCATCTTGGTCGCGACGATCAAGCACGGCTAGACCAATACCTCACATCCGTCCGCGAAATCGAGGAGCGACTGCTTGTTGCTCGCCAATGGGAACTGCGATCGAAACCGACAACCCATCAGCAACCACCGGACGACATTCGCGACCAGAAGTTGTTTTTTGAGAAGTTCGACTTGATGCTGTCGATGGCGAGACTGGCCTTAGAATCGGATTCGACGCGGATCGTCACGCTCATGGTGGATGCCTTTGCGACTCCGGTGTTCAGCCTGCGTCCCGATCAGAACACAACCGATGGCTACCACAATCTCAGCCATCATGGGCAGTCCGAATCGAAGGTCCAACAACTCATCGACGCCGATCACCAGCAAATGTCGCTGCTCCGTAAGCTATTCGGACAGCTTGCCGAAACCCGTGAAGGCGAAGATCGGTTGCTTGACCGCACGATGATCCTGTTTGGCAGCAACATGGGTGACGCCAATACGCACGACAATACCAACCTTCCGATTCTACTCGCTGGCGGCGGCTTCAAGCACGGTCAGCATCTCGCCTTGCGGCGGGATCACGATAAACCGCTTTGCAATCTGTTCGTCACGATGCTTCAGCACCTGGGGCTCGAGGAAGACACGTTCGGCAGCAGCGACGGTACATTGAACGAGTTGAATTCATGACACCCATCACACGATTCAGATTGAAATTTCTCGGGTGGATTTTTCTATCCCTCTTCGTTTTGCCGCAGTGATTTCGGGCCAAATAAAGCGATTTCCAGCCGTCGCGATTCCTCGCTCTCGAATTGAAGGAACCGATGAAAATTCCCTATTGGAAGAACAAGCCGAAAGTCATCCCCATCGATCTTGGAAGGCAGCCCTGCGTTGACGATTTCCTAATCGAGAACACAACCCTCAAACGCACCTTTCATCAAGTCATCATGCGAAGGAGTTCGAGGGCAATTCGGTCTTCGAAGCGGAGAAAAAATGGAGAAGAATTCGAGGGACTCCTTCTATCATAGCCAAGGCAACTCGACGAGCGACTTGTTGCCAACGCATCGAGAATTGCAATGTGTTCGCTTAACGCCTGTTTCAGAGTGGCTCGGCGTCCGGTACACTGTTCTGGGGTGTTTCGCTGAGTTACCCTATGTAGAAGGCACTCATCGTGTGTTGTCCGCCCTCTAAACACCTTTGGCTTTTCGGCAACATAGCACATGGACTGTGCCTGCCACTTTCGAGTTTATGCACAGGAGTCTGTAGATGAAAACGGCTGATCATTCTTTGCTCATTCACAACGGAACGATCGTCGACGGCACGGGTGCGCAGCCGGTTCGCGATGGCGTGGTTCTGGTCGAAGCAGGGAAACTTGCTTACGTCGGCCCGGCTGCGGATGCGCCGCACGTACCCGAATCTGTCGAACGCATCGATGCGCGAGGAGGCACGATCATGCCAGGGTTAGTCGAAGCGCACTTTCATGCTACCTACTTCAACATCGCTGCCTTGGAAGACCTGGACATTAAGTACCCAGTCGAATATGTGTCGCTGTTGGCTTCCGTCAATTCTAAACTGGCGCTCGAGTGCGGTTATACGGCGGCGCGTTCAGGTGGCTGCCTTTTCAATGTCGATTTCTGGTTAAAAAAGGCGATCGAGGAAGATCTCATTGCGGGCCCGCGACTTTCTGCTAGCGGCCGTGAGATCTGTTCCGCCGGCGGATTGATGGACTGGAATCCCGAGTTTCGGAAGATCGGAATGGAAGGGCTCGTCTTCATCATCAATGGCCAAGACGATGCACGCAAAGCCGTCCGAGCGTTGGTCAAAGACGGTATCGAATGGGTGAAGACTTATCCGACTGGCGACGCTGCGTCCCCCGACATCAACGATCACCATACCCTGTGCATGACCTTCGACGAAATGAACGCGGTAGTGAGCACGGCGCACAATCATGGCCTCAAGGTAACGGGCCACTGCCGTGCCACGGAGGGGATTAAGAATGCGCTGCGCGCCGGTTACGACTGCATCGAACATGGAACCTTTATGGACGACGAAGCATTAGAGCTTTTGTTGCAGCGAGACGTCCCCTGTGTTCCGGCCCTTTACTTTGAAAAAGCCAGTATCGAGCTTGGTCCGGAATTTGGCTTGCCGCAGCAAGTCATCGACGGACATCAAGAAACCCTCGACGGCGGCATCGAAAGCGCCCGTCGCATTCTCCGCGCAGGAGGTCGTCTGGGGATGGGTGGCGATTATGGTTTCGGCTGGAACCCGCACGGCGATTACGCGCGCGAGTTGACCTTCTTTGTCAAGGATGTCGGCCTAACACCGCTGGAAGTTCTCACCTGCGCCACCAAGACGGGTTCTGAAATCATGGGGCGAAGCGATGAGTTTGGTACGTTGGAAAAAGGCAAGCTCGCAGATATATTAATTGTGGATGGAGATGTCATCGCCGATATCAGCCTACTCGAAGATCGTACCAGGTTCATCGCGGTGATGCAGGGAGGCATTATCAAAGCTGGGCAACTTGCAAAATCTTTTCCCACGGTGGTAAAACGCGAACGATGAGCATCTCTCCGCGAAAAACCCATAGTAAGCCTTCACTGCAATACGTCGATCACGGTGGCGAAGGCCCGGCGCTTCTGCTGCTCCACGGCGTAACGCGTTGTGGTAAGGATTGGGAGCCGCTGCTGCCAGCACTCACTACTGCTTATCGCGTTATCGCACTCGATCAGCGCGGTCATGGTGGCTCTGAGCGAGGTGGAAGTTATCTTGTCACGGACTACGTCGATGATGTTGTTCGATGGATGCGTGACGAATTTGTTGAATCGCTTATGGTCTTTGGGCATTCGCTGGGCGCGATGGTTGCTGCTGCTGTCGCTGCGGAACTGCCACATCGCGTGCGGGGCATTGTTCTCGAAGACCCGCCTTTTCACACCATGGGAAACCGCATTGTTGGCAGCGCATGGCAAACGCAGTTTATCGGCATGCGGGAAGCCGCGCGACGAGGAGGAACCGTAATCGCAATCACGGACGCCTTGGCCGATATACAAATTCCCGTAAACGGTGGCGGCTTCAAACGACTCGGCGAGCTTCGCGACCGATCGTCATTGAATTGGAGCGCCCAGTGCCTTAGCCAGATAGACCCCGAATTGCTGACGCCGGTCATCGAAGGCCGCTGGCTTGATGGCTACGATGTCGCGGATATTCTCGCGTCCATTCGCTGTCCAACGCTTTTGTTGCAAGGTGACTCGACGACTGGTGGCGCGTTGACTGATGCCGACGCGACTAGTGTCTTAGCCGCGTTATCGTCCTGCCAGCATGTCCGTTTCTCCGGCTGCGGCCATCAGCTTCATCGTGACCGACCGCAAGAGGTCCTGCAAGCGTTATGGCAGTTCACGCAGGGCCAATCAGTTTTTGAATCTACGTAAAGGGTAGGACGGTCTTTCTAGGCCGTCGATCCGTGTTTTCCAGCGCAGACGGCCTGGAAAGGCCATTTTACTTTAAAAAGTGATTTGCCCGGAGTTCACGGCATTCCATTACTCGAACGATTCGCCAGTGAAAGACCAGCCATGGGACCCCAACCACTCACGTCATTGGGCCTCCTCGCCGATGCCTTGTTCGACCAGAAGTCCAGCTCCAAGTTGAGGATCACGTTACTCAGCGGAGGTGTGTTTATGGTAAAGTAAAAAGGTTTTCAACTTCGGAATGGTAATCATTGGAGATCCACATGTCGAATTCATCGCACTCCCGAAGAGGCTTCATCGCATCGACGCTGGCAGGGGGATCGGTGCTGGGTGCATCATTTCCGGGAGTTTTCTCATCGCCACCATCGGCAGTGGGACAGGAGAAGCCTTCCAATAAGGTCGAACGCGTTGGCATTGGTGCGATTGGTCTGCGTTACCAGGGGAGTGTGATTGCCAACAAGGCGCAGTTGTACGGCGATATCGTTGCCGTCTGTGATGTAGATCGCAACGTCCGCGATCAGGCGAAGGCGGCCTTTGGAAGCACTCCACACAGCAGTGAAGACTACCGCGAGTTGCTGGCTCGTAAAGATGTCGACGTGGTCACGATTGGTAGTCCCGATCATTGGCACACCCAAATGGTGATTGACGCATGCCGTTCCGGAAAAGATGTCTACTGCGAAAAGCCACTGACTCTGACCATCGATGAGGGGAAGCTGCTAACCAGGGTCGTGAAAGAAACCGGACGTGTAGTGCAAGTCGGTTCCTGGCAGCGCAGCGACGATCGCTTTCGGCTAGCCGTCGAAATGGTCCGATCGGGCCGTATTGGAAAGCTACAAAGGGTGGATGTCGTACTTGGCAAGAATGGCACAAGCGGTTCGTTCGTGCCACGCAATCCCCCAACGCATCTCAATTGGAACTTGTGGCAGGGGCAGACGCCGGATATGCCCTACATCGAAGAGCGATCGCACTACACCTTTCGATGGTGGTACGAGTACTCGGGCGGCCAAATGACCGACTGGGGAGCTCACCACATCGATATCGCACAGTGGGCCATCGATTCGTATCCGGTCGAAATCAATGGAGAAGCAACAATGCCCACTGTCGCCAATGGCTACAATGTCGCGATCGATTTCAACGTCAACTACAAGTATGCCAATGGGGTGATAATGACCGTTGGTGACACCGGCGATAATGGGATACTCTTCACCGGCGATGCCGGTCGATTGTTCGTGAATCGCGGAAAGATCACCGGAGCGCCCGTCGATGCGTTAAAAACGAATCCACTGAATCGCGAAGATTGGAAGGTCTATGACAACGACAATCTGAACCGACCGCGGCGAGCCGGGAAGCTCGATGCAATCGTCAATCACATGGGTAATTTTTTCGATTGCGTGCAATCTCGTCGAACGCCGGTTTCGGATGTCTTGGGTTCGCATCGTACCGTGTCAACGTGCCACTTGGGAAACATCTCGATGCGTTTAGGTCGCCCGCTGAAATGGGAGCCAACCCAAGAAAAAATCATCGACGACCAAGAAGCGAACACTTGGTTAAAACGCGACCAACGCCAGGGCTTTGAGACTGTCTAACTAATCCCTGTCCTGTCTCTCAACATCCTATCACTGAAACCTCAGCCTATGGACCGCCGAAATTTCCTCGCTAGCAGTGCAACGGGATCGATCGCGTTGATAGCTGCAAATCGTAAACCGTTGGCGGCAAATGGTACCCCAGAAATGAAAGAAGAAATCAGAGTGTCGAAACCAAAGGTTCTTATTGTGGTTGGGGACGCGACAGAGACTGTCGATACACTTTACCCCTACTATCGATTGATCGAGGGTGGGTTCCAACCCGTTGTTACGGCTCCAGAGAAGCGATTGTATCAAATGGTTCTTCACGAAGTGAAACCGGGTTGGACAATAACCAAAGAATGGGAAGGCTATTCGATCAACGCCGACATTGCTTTTAAAGACATCAAGCCTGACGAGTACGTCGGCATTTTTTTCAGTGGTGGCCGTGCTCCTGAATACATTCGCGAAGATGAAGATTTGTTGCGGATCACGCGATGGTTTTGGGACAACAAGCGGCCCATGGCCAGCGTGTGTCATGGCGTCGAGATTCCAGCGCGGGCCGGAATCGTGAAAGGGCTGCGCATGGCGACAGTGGCAAAGTGCAAGTTTGATCTCGAAGTTTGCGGCGGTATCTATGTCAATGAACCGTGCGTCATCGATCGACACATGGTCAGCGGTCGCACCTATCACGATAGTGGCCATTTCGTTGGACCTTGGATCCAGCTGCTCAATGCGGCGTGCATGAACCATAAAGCGACGAACTCATAACCTCAACTCCGTAAGCAATATGAAACGCAGAAAATTTCTCCAGTCACTCGCAGCAACCAGTGCAGTTCCCACGCTAGCCGCAACTGCTAACACGCTTGCCGCTTCTGAGCTATTGAAGCTTCGCTACGTTCTTTCGTCTGCGTTGTACGGCGAGATGCCGCTCGATGAGATTTTGCCCGAGGTTGCGAAGAGCGGCTGCGAGGCGATCGACATTTGGTGTAAGGTGCATGGCAATCAGCGCGAGCAGATTGCCGAGATGGGCGATGACGCGTTCGCGGCGCTGATGAAGAAATTCGGTGTGAAGCTCGGTGTGAGCACTCGCTATCCGCTCGGGCCTTTGAAATTGCAGGAGGAAATGGCATGGGTCAAGAAACACGGCGGTAGAATGGTGCTCTGCGGTAGCACCGGGCCGAGGGATCCCGAGGGGTTGGCGGCGAAAGAAGCAGTGAAGAAATTCCTCGAAGATATGAAGCAGCACGTAGCCAAGGCGGAGGAGCTTGGGGTAACCATTGCGATCGAGAATCACGTCGGGCAAGCCATCTATCATCCTGACTCGCTACGCTATTTCGCGGACTTCAACCGATCGTCCAATCTGGGCATTGCCTTCGCGCCGCATCACCTTTTCCGTTGGCCTGACGAAATTCCAAAGCTCATTCGTGATCTGGGTGCGAAGCAGATTCCGTTTATCTACTTCCAGGAACATTCCGAGGGGATGATGAAGAAGACGAGCAAGGAAATCGAAATGCAGCAGCTCCCCGGCCTCGGTAGGCTGGATTATCGACCGATAGTCAGGGCACTGAGGGATATTGGCTTTACGGGCTACGTAGAAATCTTCATGCACCCAACTCCACGAGGTGTTCCGATCCTGCCAACGGCTGCGGAGATCACGGTGGCGATCAATAAGTCTCGCGAATACGTTGAAAAGTGTATCTTGGAAGTTGCGTAGAAAATCAACGAGCCACTTACAGGTCCTTTAACAAGCTCCAACGTGTCTCTGCATAGCGTGGATTTGACGAAGGCACCACGGCGACTGGTTTGAGACGAAAATAAGGGGACGGGGGTCCGATGGACGTTCAAACATCGGTAGAACGATCTACCATGCCCCCTACGTTCGGAGCAACGCTCTTCGTGATCGTTCTCGGGGCGGGCGTGGTTAAGACCGGAGCTGGAGCAGCGTGCGAGGCGAACGTTTTCTTTTGTTTTCCACTCTCGAATCTCAGTCCGCGATCCAATTCTTGGCTCATTTGCCCCCTCAGCTTGATTGAGGCCAAGCACCCTGTTAACATGTCTTACAAGTTGCCCAGGTGGCAAGTGACCTCGCGTTGGGAGTATTTGATGCAGTTGGAAGCGATTGAGCGGTGGACCACGGTGGATTTAGTCGTGGACCGGATTGCCCGCGTGATCAAAGATCAGACGCTGGCGGCCGGCTCACGGCTTCCTGGCGAGCATGAGCTGGTAGAACAGTTGCAGGTCAGCCGTCCAGTGCTTCGCGAGGCGTTGGCTCGACTTCCGCTTTCATCGAAAGTTGATCGAGATCGCTGGTAACGTTTTGATGCAGAACCTGATGGAAGTGATTTACGAATTTGTATTGACCCAGATGGTTCGCACAACACCGACTCAGCGTGAAAATCAACTTGGACGTAAGCTGCACAAGGCGATCTTGAAAGCGGTTCGCGATCATGATCCCGATGCGGCGGAACTTGCGATGCGCAAACCTATGCAAGCGGTTCTCGATAGACTGAAGCCCTAGGATTTTACGAATGCGCGATAACCCGAAAGTAGCAAGTACAAGAGTAGCAAGTACACTAGGTGAGCAAACCGTTCGTATCGCTTTTCTCATAAATCATCGACCATTCCAAGTAACCTTTCTTTCCGTGGCGCGATTGAGTACTTGGTGTCGTTTGGTTACGGCAAGTGATTTGAATTATCGTCCATGTCTGTAGGACGGCCTTTTGAGGCCGTCTCGAGTTTGTAGGACGTCCTTTTCAGGCCGTCTCGAGTTTGTAGGACGGCCTTTTCAGGCCGTCTCGAGTCTGCAGACGGCCTGGAAAGGCCGTCCTACGGAAGGTTTAGCTCACCATGAACAGCAATTTCATACCGAATCGTCGTTGGTGTTTGCAGCATGCCGCTTGCGGTTTTGGCGCGCTGGCATTGAACGACCTGCTTCACGCGGCGGAATCAAGACCGGGCATACTTACGGCGAGACCGACCACATGGGCTTTAAAGTTATCAACGGCAAGGTCTACATTCACGATTTGCACGCCACTATGCTACACTTATTGGGTCTCAATCACCCGCGATTGACGTGGCGCAATGTCGGCCGCGACTTCCGGCTCACCGATATGTATGGCTCGGTAGTGAAGGAGATACTTGCGTAATGACCCGGAGAATGAGAATGTTCCACTTTCGAGATTTGTTACGTTCGAGCCTAAGCGTATTCCTTAGCCTCAGCCTTGTTGGTTCCGTCTGCGCGGCGGAACCGTTTGAAGCGTTTTTGGAGAATCACTGCGTCCGCTGTCATGGCCCGCGGAAGGAAGAGGGGGATATCCGAATCGATAGGTTGTCGCGCGACTTCAATGCGGGGCTGGACAGCCACCACTGGGCAGAGGCGCTCGATAAGATCAACAGCGGCGAGATGCCTCCTAAGGCGGAACCACAACCGACTCAGGAGGAGATTGCGGCGTTCGTTATGAATCTTGACGCATTGCTCAAAGATGGCCGGGCAGCGCGGATGTCGGCGAGGCCGGCGGTGACGCACTATCGGCTCAGTCGCAAGGAATATCAGAACACGGTCTATGACCTGCTAGGTGTGCGGTACGATCCGGCCAAGCCTGGGGAGCTGAATGAAGACACGCTGTGGCACGGGTTTGAACGCATCGGGTCGCAGCTTTCGCTCTCGCCGTCCCATGTAGACCGCTATTACCGCGCGGCGGACATCGTAGTCGACCGCGCTTTCCCGGCCGCGTCCGGCGAGGCTCGCAAAGTCCGCATGAACGCAGCGGAATTGCGTTACGGTGGCGGGAAGAGCCAGCAGGAAGCGCTGGACCGGTTCGGCATCAAGCGGCCGTTGCGTTACCTCGTCTTCCCCGGTCGAGTACAGAACGCGCTTTCACCACACTGGTTTGGGAAAACTGGTCCGGAACACAGTGGTCTGTACAAACTCCGCCTTCAGGCAAGCGGAATCCGCCCACCTGGCGGCCAACCGGCACACTTGAGCATTGGTAAGGAGACCAGTGAGGAGACCGTGGAAGGTCTCATCGAATTCGACATCACTGCGCCGGAGAACAGTCCGCAGGTTTATGAGTACGAGGTGTTTCTTGAGATGCCTGCTTCGCTGCATTTCTGCGTAGTAGCTACTGATGTTGTGGACAGACGAGGCGGCGCTGCTTTCCGAAATGCGCTATCCAGCGGGTCCTATTTGTTTACGCACAGCAGCGAGACCTCTCTTCTGAACCCGAACGCCCCGCAGATGTTCGACGGCAAAGGAAACGGCATCTTCTCGACGGTGATCCTTGATTGGATCGAATGGGAAGGGCCGCTGGTCACGGAGGAGGAAAAGTCCCGACGCAACGGCGTGTTACCGCCCGACGACGCAACTCCTGAAGTGATTGCGGAGCACTTGCAACGCTTCGCTCAGCGCGCATGGCGACGGCCAGTAGAGAAGGATGAGCTGCAGGAATATCTGCAATCTTACCGCGACGAGCGCGAGGCGGGCGAAGAGATGGCCAATGCTTATCGGATCGCGATTCAGGGTGTTCTGACGTCTAGAAACTTCATCTATCTCGTCGAGGGTGATCCAGTGGCTCGCGAACGACTCACGGGCTGGGAACTCGCTTCTCGACTCTCGTATTTCCTCTGGAGTTCGATGCCCGACGACGCCCTGCTCTTGGCGGCTCGCAGTGGCTCTCTTGGTACGACGGACTTCCAGTCCGGCGACTCCGAAACGCGACGGACAGAGATGTCCGTCGTACTGGAGCGTGAAGTAGACCGAATGTTGAAGGACAGCCGGGCCAATCAGTTCATCGATGACTTTACGCGGCAATGGCTGCAACTGCATCGCGTGGGAATGTTCCCGCCAGATAAGAAGCTGTACCCTGGCTACGACGACTGGCTTGAGACGAGTATGCGGGCCGAGCCAGTAGAATATTTTCGCGAGATGTTCGCGAAGAACCTACCCATCAACAGCTTCCTCGACTCCGACTGGACCATGGCCAACGCTCGGCTCTGTGATTTCTACGGACTGCCAGAGCCGAAATCGGGGGGATTTGAGCGAGTCTCGCTGAAGCCCGAGGACCATCGAGGCGGCCTGCTCACCATGGGCGCGGTGCTCGGGTTGACCTCGGACGGAACTCGCCACCGTCCAGTGCATCGCGGCGTCTGGCTCAGCGAAGCGATCTTCAACAAGACACCGCCGTCGCCACCGGCCAATGTGGATCCGATTGAGCCCATTCCGCCGACGGGCACCAAGATAACCATCCGCCAAAGAATGGAAGCACACGCTAAGAACGCGAGTTGTGCGGCGTGCCATCGCAACATCGATCCGCTAGGACTGGCCTTTGACCAGTACGATGCCATCGGCCAGTGGCGCACCCGCGAGCGGGTTCCAACAGGTGTTGGTGAGGATCCATTGGTGGATGCTTCCGGCGTGACGCCCGACGGTCGTCCGTTCACCGATTCCGTCCAATTCAAACAACTCCTGCTAGAGGATCGCGACAAGGTCGCGAGAGCCTTCATCGAACAACTCTGCACCTACTCCCTCCGGCGTGTGCTTACGGTCGATGACTCGGATGACATCAGGGCGATTGAAGAAGAAGCGAAGAAGAACGATTATCGAGTCAGAGACATTGTGCGAGCGGTGGCTTTGTCGGAGCTGATGAGGAAGCGCTAACGCTAGTTCCTGGTTCTTTGTTCCTAGTGCTTTGTTCACAGAACGACCAAGCACCAAGAACCAAGAACTAAGAACTAAGAACCAAGCACCAAGCACCAAGAACTAAGCACCAAGAACTAAGCACCAAGAACTAAGCACCAAGAACTAAGCACCAAGAACTAAGCACCAAGAACTAAGCACCAAGAACTAAGAACTAAGAACTAAGAACCAAGAACGAACAATGCCTATCCGACGCTTTGAAGACATAGAAGGCTGGCAGTTGGCGCGGGAGCTAACGAAGCGAGTCTATGCAGTGGCGATGCGAGGAGCGTTTGCGAAAGACTTCGGATTACGGGACCAGATTACCCGCGCGTCCGGATCGACCATGCACAACATCGCGGAAGGATTCGACGGAGGGAGCAATGCTGAGTTCGTCAAGTTTTTACGCTACTCGCAGCGTTCATGCTCTGAGGTTCAAAGTCAACTCTACGTCGCTTTAGATCAGGGCTACATCACACAGGACGAGTTCGACTCCCTATACGAACAAGTGGCGAAGACACACGCCAAAGTAGGCGGCTTTATTCGCTACCTATTGAATACCCTCAACCAAGAACCATGAACGAAGAACAAGGAACAAGGAACCAAGAACCATGAACTATCTCTCCCAATCCTGGCTGATCGATCGCCGTCATGCGCTGCGCGCTTTGGGGACCTGCATCTCGCTTCCTATGCTGGAATGCATGATCCCGCTCAGAGCGGCCGAGCAACAGTCCGCCTCGCCACGGCGCAGCGCATTCATCTACCTTGCGAATGGAGTCCATTCGCTCAACTATCAGATCACTAAGTCGGGACGGGACTATGAGTTCTCTCGGTCACTGAAACCTCTGGAAAAGCACCGCCAGGTTATCACGCCCATCAGCGGACTGCATCATCCAGGAGCCATCAGCCATCACCACAACTGCATTTCGGTTTGGCTGACCGGTGGAAAACTCGGCCCTTCGGATCGCAATACGATTTCTGTAGACCAGAAGATGGCGCAAGTCACCGCGCAGCATACGCGATACCCGTCGTTGGAGATCGCGCTTACGCAAGGCTCCCTTGCCTGGACTTCGGATGGGGTCCAACTTCCTGCGTTGCGTCGTTGCAGTGAAATCTTCGCGTCGCTGTTCGAGGATCCTAAGGGTGGTATAGCAGCTCAGCGGCGGGCGCTGCGCCGTAAAGCCAGCGTTCTCGATGACAACCTCGCGGAAGTGAGTCGGCTTGAGCAGAAGATGGGAGCGGCCGACAAAGGACGTCTTGACCAATACCTCACTTCGGTTCGTGAGGCGGAGAAGCGTACGCGGCGGGCCGATGCCTGGCTCGATACACCGCTTCCCGCCATCTCGGAAACCGACCGCAAACGTACCGGCCGCGACATCGCCGCCACGATGGCGGGCGACTATTTCCGGACCGTCTATGACCTCATGGTGCTCGCCTTCCAGACGGATGTGACACGCGTGGCCACGTTCAGCCTAGGAGGCGAGGGGGATGCCTTCGCCATTCCAGAAATCGGCATCACGGAGTCGCGGCATCAGCTCAGTCACCATGGTGGCGACGCTGGCTACATCGAGAAGCTCACCAACTACGACACCTTCGCCATCGAACAATTCAGCTACTTCCTCTCGCGACTTGAGGAGACGAAGGACCTCAACGGCCAGCCGCTCTTGGGCTCCACGATGGCTCTCTTCGGGAGCGGCATGTCCTACGGCCACAGCCACGGTAACGCCAACCTCCCGCTAGTGCTGGCTGGTGGTTCGGACCTCGGCCTCAAGCACGGCAGCCATCTCGACTTCAATCAGGGCCACTTCAACGGATACCAGCTCGATAATCCCGGCGAGCACTATGGGCTCTGCAGTCGCCCCGCAAACCCGGACGCCCACATGAGCAACTTGCTGCTCCTCATGGCCCAGCGCATGGGTGTGGAGACCGACGCGTTTGGTGACAGCAATAAGGTGATTGAACTATGAAGAAGTTATTTGTACTTGGTTCTTGGTTCTTGGTTTGCTCGTTCCTTGTTCAAGCGACTGTCTTTAGCGAGGAACCAAGAACGAAGAACCAAGAACCAGGAACCGAAGTCTTTCGGCCGGAGTCGGGGAAGTTTCCTCCGTTGGAAAAGTCGCTCTCGTATCGAGGCGAACTGGTGTTCGTGGATCATGCCAACCGCCGTGGCAGCATACGCGTGCAGGGAGCGGGGATGTTTTTTCGAAACGATCCCCATCCGTTCGCCATGTTGCCCTACGGCATCATCCGCTATCACGGCGCACCTGCGGACCTACGCGACATCCCGCTCGGCACCGTGATGCATGTCCGAGCCTTCCTCCCACCGGACCCGACGATATCCTCTGTGCCGGTATTGCCAATAGACAGTAAGACGAAAGACGCGAACCACAACCGTGGAGCGGGAATCTTCCCCGCCGAGAACCACATCCTGCTTCTAGAAGATGAGCCCAGTCACTGCCTACGCGAGGGAAAGGTCTGGAAGCTCAAAGAAGTGGACCTTAAAAATTGGCAGGGTACGATCGTCGCCAGCCTCGAACCGAAGCAAGGCGGAGACGGCAATTCGACCGAGGAAAAAATGACCTTCGATGCCGCCACCCGAATCTGGCGAGGTCGCGAAAGACTCGGCATTGAGGAGCTCATTGCCGAAGGCGCGTGGCCCGCAGAAGGGAAAAAAACCCTCGGTGGCGAGGGCGTCCTGCTTGGCATCACTTGGAAACCCACACCGGATGGCGTGTTTACCCGGTTCCACATCTCGGACATCTGGCTGGACGATTCCGCGATCGAGCGTACCGCCCGCAATCAAACCGAAGTGCACAAGGCCTTCATCCGTAGCCGCTGGATGCCCGCCTGGATCGACGCCGTCGAGTATGGTAAGTTCGGTCGCGCGACCGTGACGGCAACTTTGTTCGGTGGTATGGACGCAACGCTCTACGACGATTTCAAAAAAGATGTCGCTGCCTCGATGAATGCAGCCGAGAACACTTTGAAGCACCTGGGCGGGGATTATGGCCCCGCGCACATGGCATCCAAAGGCCCCATCATCGATGTTATCAAGTCGACTGACGAAGTGCCTCTGGGAAGCAGTGGCATTCAAATCCGTTTTGAGACGGACCTCATCATCGAAGGCATCCGTCCTGGCAGAGTCGTCCGTGTCTGCCCAGCCAGTTGGCCCCAGGTAAACGTGCCTCGGGAGGAATTCCTGGGCGATGGTAGCCACGAAGATCGTTTCCCGACCCCGGCCATCTTCCCCAAATACTGATGCGTCTTCGTTCTTGGTTCCTTGTTCTGAGTTCTTCGTTTCCCAGCGAGACGACGAGCATTGCAAACCAAGAACTAGGAACGAAGAACTAAGAACTAAGAACTAAAACATGAAACACTTCATCGCACTTCCTGCCGCCCTTTTGTTCTCACTGCTGGAGGCGCACGCCGACGTTCAAGTCGAAATCGTGTTGATTTCGATGCGAGACGACTTCCATCTGGCGACGGATAATCACCAAACCCAAGTAAAACAGACAAACCGATGCCACTGATTGCCATTATTGATTGGGCTGCTTCACCGCTGGATGACTCCGATGGCGCCGTTGAACGCGCAGTAATCGGCGATGTTGCTCAAGTGAAGCGATTCCTCTGTTCCAGCGACGCTGATTTCAATGATGAGATTTGCGGCGCCGATGCGCTCATCGTCTGGCACAACACGCCGCTCACAGCCTCTGGACTTAAACGACTGCGGAATTGCAAAGCACTGATCCGCAATGGCGTAGGCTTTGATTCTGTGGACATCCATGCGGCCCGACAATTGGGAATTCCGGTCTGCAATGTTCCCGACTACGGAACCGAAGAAGTTGCAGATCACGCAATCGCTCTAGCACTGGCGCAGTGTCGCCAATTGTTTCCGCTCGACGAGGAGGCCAAACATCTGGGTTGGGTGATTCGCGTTCAGCCAAAACTTCGCAGACTGCGTGAACTGGTGTTCGCCGTGGTTGGACTGGGACGCATCGGAACGGCAACCGCGTTGCGAGCCAAAGCGATGGGCTTTCAGGTTTGTTTTTACGACCCTTATCTGCCCAATGGTCTCGACAAGGCGATCGGAATCGACCGCGAGAAATCGCTGACAGATTTGCTGGCGAAAGCCGACGTACTTTCGGTGCATTGCCCATTGAACGACGAAACACACCACATGATTGCTGAGGGGGAATTGGCTCTGATGAAGCCATCCGCCTTCGTGGTGAATACGGCTCGCGGTGCGGTCATCAAAAAAACTGCGATCCTGAACGCCCTGCGAAATGGTCAACTGGCCGGTGCGGGTTTGGATGTCGTCGAGGACGAACCGCTGAAGACGCCGGAAGAAGCCGCCACGCCGAACCTGATCGTCACCTGCCATGCCGCCTTTTGCAGCGTGGAGTCGAAGAACGAAATGCGAGCGACTTCAGCGCGCATCGCACTGGCCGCAGTCCAAGGTTTGCCGCTGGAGAATATCGTCAACGGCGAAAAAGCGTCGCGTTCTCTCTTGCAAAGACAGCAAGGGCCGGCGACGAGAGTAACGCAACATCAAAACGATCCACGTCTTACGTAGGATGGCCCTTCCGGGCCGTCGATGCGTTCAACGACACCGCGTTTGCAAGTTGCTAGCCTTCGTGCATCTCAAACCCTCACGCTCGTCCGATACGGAAAAGTCTACCCCCGAAGAAACGCAGGCCAAAGTGAAAGCCCTGCTGATCAAGTTGGTCGTTAAACTGGTGAAGTATCTAAAAGGAAAAACATGATCCACGTCATTGCCACCATTGAACTCGCACCAGGCACGCGCGAAACATACCTAACCGAGTTCCGGAAAATCATTTCTGACGTCCGCGCAGAGAAGGGCTGCATCGAATACGGCCCCGCTGTGGACGCGCGAACCGATTTGGCCAATCAAGCCAGGGTCGGTCCCGACAAGGTCGTTGTCGTGGAGAAGTGGGAAGACCTCGCCGCACTCAAGGCGCACTCGATTTCGCCGCACATGCAAGCGTACCGCGTCAATGTCAAAGACTACGTCCGCGGCGTGCATTTGCTGGTGCTCGATCCGGCCGACGAAGTCGACCTGGCGAAGTGAGATCCAAATCGATCATCAAAGTACATCTCATCGTTGCTGGTAAGGATGGTGCCTCGCAGAGGCCCTCAAGGCAACTGTTTCAGTTTAGCAATGCAGCAGATGGGTTGGCGATGGCGGTAGCGATGGCCTGCAAGAAGCGGGCGGCAGGAGCGCCGTCGAGGATGCGGTGGTCGAAGGTCAGGCTGAGGGTCAGCGTCAGGCCGACTTTGAGACTTCCGTCGCGAACGACTGGCTCCTCGATGATTCGACCGATTCCCAGAATCGATGCTTGCGGGAGGTTGAGTATCGGTGTGAAAGCGTCAACGCCAAACATACCGAGATTCGTGACGGTGAAAGTACCGCCGGTAAGATGCTCCTGTTTCAACTGTCCCGTACGTGCTAGCTGTATGAGTTGCCTGGTTTGACCGGCAATTTCTTTGACCGTTAAGCGATCGGTATGACGGATGACCGGAGCTAATAAACCATCTGGAGTATCGATCGCAGTGGAAACGTGAATTTCTTCAAATTGGTAGATTCCGTCGCGATACCAACAGGCATTTAACTCCGAGAACTCACGCAACGTTTGAGCTGCTAATCCAATCAAAATATCGTTGTAGCTTGGGACAATACCATGGCTGGATTCGAGCTTCAGTCTTTCGCGGAAGGAAGCAAGCGATTGTGCATCGACTTTCGTTGTTAGCGTAACGGGTGCAGCTTGATGAACTCCTGCCATCATTCGCTGCGCAATGACTCGGCGCAACTTGCTTGCAGGGGCATGATGTCCAGGTACGGATGGTGTCGGCTCTGCACCCGAGTTCGCTACCTGCGGTGTTGACGGTACAGCGAGGATATCTCGTTCTCGAATTCGGCCCCCGCGTCCAGTACCCGTCAGACGATTCCAATCGACTCCGAGAGCGCGAGCGCGTCGGCGTGCGCGTGGCGTCGCGATCGGGCCCTTTGCCTTTTTGCCAATCGACTCTTTGCGATCATGAGGAGTGGCAATTCGTCGGATATCTTCCGTAAGAACTCGCCCAGTCGGATCGGGTGTAAAGACGGCGTCCAGGTCTATACCCAGTTCGCGTGCCAATCGACGCGCTGCGGGGCCCGCAACCCTCGGACTTGAAGGCAAAGCCGCGGCAGGAGAATCCGCTGATTCAGTACGCAAGCTGACTGCGGCAACTGACGGGGTGGTCGATGAGTCGATGCGATGGACATGAACCGACGCGGGTGCGGGTTCCCCTTCGGCAAGAAGAAAGCCAATCACTTCGCCAACTTGGACGGTTGCACCCGGCCGAGGTGCATCCGGCGGAATACATAAGTAGCCCGAGTCAAAAGATTCGATCTCCTGCGCTGCCTTTTCACCTTCCAGCAAATAAATCATGTCACCGGCGCGAACATATTCGCCAGGTGATTTAAGCCATTCGGCGAAAACGCCTTCCTCCATCGACCAACCGAGACGCGGAATCGTGATTGAGTGTGACATTGCTATTCTCCCATCAGATCGCGAATGGCCTGCACGACCTGTTCCACATCGGGCACAACCGCTCGCTCCAGTGTCGGTGCGTAGGGTGTAGGAGCGAACGCACCATGCAACCGTTTGATGGGTGCATCCAGATCGTTGAATCCCGCGTCAGCTACATGAGCGGCAATCTCCGATGCGAAACCACATGGTCCAAAGGCTTCATCAACAACCAGCAATCGCCCTGTTTTAGCAACTGATCGCAGAATACTGTCGACATCCAAGGGTGAGACGGTGCGTGGATCGATAATCTCGACGGAGATATCCTCGACCGCAAGTTGTTCGGCGGCTTTCAATGCGTGCTGAACCATGAACGAGAGTGCGACCACGGTGACATCGGTCCCGGCTCGCGCGACTCGAGCTTTTCCAAAGGGAATCTCATAGTGCTCCATTGGGACGGAGCCTTTGATCTGCATCAGCTCGCGGTGTTCGAGGAATAAAACTGGGTCGTCGCTCCGCAGCGCGTGTGCAAAAAGACCTTTTGCGTCGTAAGGATTGGACGGCAAGACGACGCGTAGACCTGGGATGTGAGAGTAAATCGAATGGTACATTCCGGAGTGATGCGTGGCAGCCGAGTGACCGACACCTCCGCAACCACGCAATACAACAGGCATCTTCAGTCGGCCGCTGCTCATGTATTGCATCTTGGCGATCTGGTTGACGATCTCTCCAAACGAGTCATTGATAAAGTCGATGAACATGAAGTCGATAATAGGTCGTGTACCTGTCATCGCGGCTCCGCAAGCTAGCCCCACGAAGCCGCGTTCACAGATAGGCGTATCGCAAAGTCGGTCGGCTCCGTACTTGGCGTACAAGCCGAGCGTTGTTGTAAAGTTACCACCGCGAACGCCGATCCCTTCACCCATCACGAAAATTTTTGGATCGGCTGCCATGGCTTGATCGAGGGCTTCCAGAGTGGCGGCGACAAACGAGAGTTCTCGCGACTCCGATTCGGATTTTGGAAGTTGAACATCGATAACGTCTGCTGAATAGACATGCGCAGTTGCTGTCCTGGCTGGCGGTACCTCGCTTCGTTCGGCGAAATCTCTCGCTTCCTTGACTAAAAGTGCCACTTCTTGATCAACCGAGTCAAATTGATCGATCATCGCGCCGTTCTCAATTCTCAAACGCGCGATGGGACATCGCTCCTTCCACGCTGCCACTTCTTCTTTGGTTCGGTAAGTAAAATCGCCCATCCCTTCGGCGTGGGCTCGAGTGCGATACGTCTTGCATTCGATCAATGTCGGTCCGCCGCCACTTCGCGCCCGTGCGATGGCCTCTTCTGCGACTCGGTAGATTTCCAACACATCATTTCCATCGATGGTGATGCCTGGAATTCCATAGGCGGTACCTCGCGACCCGATACTTGGATTGCCGCTTGAATAGGAGAAGGGGACTTCGGTGGCGTACTGATTGTTCTCACAAATGAATAGCACCGGTAGCTTCCAGATGCTGGCCATGTTGAGCCCTTCATGGAAGGCACCGTTGTTAACCGCTCCATCACCA
>JBIKLJ010000276.1:0-5822 GCA_044359895.1 Pirellula sp. | reverse complement strand
AAGGTTAGCCAAGGCAAGGTTCAAAATCGATATCAACCACGCCAAGGAAGTTCTGTTTTTACAAAAAAATGGAAGCTGCCGCTAGGGAACTTGCGCAATCTTCCTGCTTGTACAGTGCCATTCGTGGCTGGCACCGATTTCCGTTCGCGTGATGTAATTGTCATTCCTTTGTCGGTCGCAATTCTGCGTAGGCCGTAACAAGCGATAGCGCAGTTACGGCAGCCCGATCGAATCGAATTGTTTCATTGAGCTAGCAAATCTTGCTTGACGTGCAAAGCCGTAACTGCGTCCAAAGCGACTTGTTACGGCCTACGGCAGGCAAACGGTGGGTGGTTTGATGGGGGTCAATGGCTGAACAAGGGTTGGCGCGGGGGGCGGACGTTGGAAACTCGGCCGAGAATCTCGCGCAGAAGACGCTGCTCCAGGTCGGTATCATTTTCTTGGCGTATCCAGCCTAAGGTGATTGGCTGGCTGAGCAAGCCGGCATCCGTTCGGACAATCGTTCCGTCGTGTCTGGCGATTGCAGAACCTTCCGACGAATACTGCGATCGATCCACATCCTCCAGTTCTTTGATCACCTCCACTGCAACCGTGAAGCCTTCGTCGATAGGAATCACTCGAATGGTTGCCGTTCGACGAATCGTTTGCAGGGTGCTTTGCCAACGTTGGTATCCCTCGAGCGCGTCCTTTCGCCAGGGTTCGAAATAAGTTGCACCCACTTCCGGATGCGTTTCCAGTCTTCCCTCGAACCACTGAGTGTCGTCGCGCGTCGGCCTTTGTTCGCTCTTGATGCGAAAATAGTCTTCCACCGTATCCACGATTTGATTCCACAAGAATTCAGAATCTTGTGTGTTCACGTTGATCGGGTTGGCCAACTTGGTTTGGCGGTTCAACGGAATGGATGGCAAGGACAGCGTTGTCTTTGGCAAATGGCCGCACCCAGACAGCCAAAACGAACCTGCCAAAAGCCAAAGCCGATATTGACGCCACGTGCTATGTTGATAACACCATCGCCCAACCCAAACGCAGAGTAGGATTGTCAGCATGAGCTACTGAACTGGTTTGGCTGGATCAATGTCGCGGAGGGATCGACCCAAGCGTTTTCGGCCCGCAGTTCCAGCGGCAGCGGCTCCGCCCACCTTGCGTATTGTCGGTTCTTCGACTCGAGCAACCGTTGCACCGTCCATGCTTTGTCGAGCGAACGCCAGCAGTGCTGGATTCAACTCCCGACGGTCTTCAGGAGCACCAATCGTATCAATCGCATCGCTCACCCCCATCAGAACCGACTGCTTGACACCGTCTCTGATCCATCCAAACAAGCCTAGTCCATTGCTCACGATTCTGCACTCCCTTGCAAAAGTCTGATACCTTCGATCCGCAGCTTGAAGACTAGCGAGTCATTCGATTCCTTTCCATATCACTTCCCGTTGATACGCTCCCGAAAGCTTTAGCTAGCTAGTGATGCTCCTGTGGTGGCACGGCGGATGCGTATAGAAGTTGCGTAGTTTGTCTTTCGATCGTGCTCGTGCTCGTGCTCAATGAAATGGTACTCGTACTCGAAACACGGTGGGCGAGTACAAGCAACATCAAAACCATCTTCGGCAGTTCAATTAGAAATGCGTCCCCGTAGTTTTGTGCATTCTGTTTCCATAGTCCTGAAGGGACGGCAGGATGTAGCCATGGGCGTCAGCCAACTGGCACTCACTTTGTAGTTTGCGCAAGCAAATTACTGAGCCGCGGGCGCTAGCCGCGTTACGGTTTCCCTGCCAAATACGGTTGCCGCGGCTAGCGCCCGCGGCTCATTTCGAACAAAGTGAGTGCCATTGGGCGTTACGCCCAATGGCACTCACTTTGTGATTTCTGGATCAGAATCAATATCGAATTTCGAAGTAGGAATTCGACGGACTAGGAAGTCCGTCGTACTATTAAAGCAACAAGCCTTACCATTAAAGCAACAAGTCGTACCATTAAAGCAACAAGTCGTACCATGAATGCAACAAGTCGTACCATTAAAGCAACAAGCCGTACCATGAATGCAACAAGCCGGTAAGCGAGAGTCGATGTAGCAATGCTTCGCTTACGCTTCGGGTTATGAAAAATCCTCGCTAGCTGGCACCTTTGCTTTTTCCAACCCGAGCCATGGTTGTTTCGACTGAGCTTAAGAGAGCCTTGGCTTTATTGACCGTCTCCTGGTACTCGCTCGTTGGGTCGCTGTCTGCGACTAGGCCCGCGCCAGCTTGGATATAAACCTTGCCTTTGCAAATCACCATGGTTCGAAGCGTGATGCAGGTATCCATGTTTCCTCGGTAATCAAAATAACCCACGGCACCTGCGTAGGGGCCTCGGCGAGTCGGTTCCAATTCGTCGATGATTTCCATGGCTCGCACTTTGGGAGCGCCGCTCACCGTCCCTGCGGGTAGGCAGGCCTTGAAAGCATCCATCGCATCCATGTCGTCGCGCAGAACACCTGTCACGCTGGAGGAAATATGCATCACGTGCGAGTACTGTTCTACGACCATCAAATTGCTTAATTGAATCGATCCAAATTTAGCCACTCGCCCTACATCGTTGCGTCCTAGATCGACAAGCATGACATGTTCCGCACGCTCCTTCGGGTCCGCGAGCAGTTCCGCGGCCAATCGGCTGTCCTCCAAAGGAGTTTTTCCGCGCGGACGGGTACCTGCCAGGGGCCTGACCGTGACAAGGCGTTCGAAGACCCGCGACATCACTTCGGGACTGCTTCCGACAAGCGTGCAATCATGCGTTCGGACCAAAAACATAAACGGACTAGGGTTGATCACTCGGAGAGATCGGTAAATTTCGATGGGCTCGCAGTCGCAATCCAGCTCAAACCGTTGGCTCAGCACCACCTGGAAAGCATCCCCCGCTTGAATGTACTCGCGACATTTCGCCACAGCCGTTTCAAATTCCGTCTGAGTGAAATTGGAGCGAGCCTGGATGGTCGGCTGTGCCCCGAGCACGATATCGGCCGCGGGCAAAGGCATTAGGGCTCCACTCAGACGGTCAACGACCGATTGAATCCGGTCGACTGCGGTCTTGTAGGCTTGATCCACGTCCGCAGGGCGGTGAACCAAATTCAGGATCATCACCGTCTTGTTGGCATTGTCGAAAACGACGAGCAAATCATAAAATCCGAAATCAAGGTCTGGAAGGCTTCGGTCGTCCGTCGGGGCGTTCGGCAATTTCTCAACGTATCGTACTACATCGTACCCAGCGTATCCGATGGCACCGCCCACAAAGGGAGGCAAGTCAGGGAGGCTTGCAACAGTATGCTTTCCCAACTTTTCACGTAAAAAATCCAAAGGATCTGTGACGGTACAGGTCGTGTGGGTACCTTCGTGTTGCCAATGCACTTCGTTTCGGAATGCGTAGATACGTGATCTTGGACCGATGGCAATAAAACTGTACCTTCCGATCGACTCGCCACCCACCACGCTCTCAAAGAGGCACGCGGGGCTATGCCCGTCATCCAAGAGACGAAAAGCGGAAACAGGGGTCAGCTGATCGCTCAAGAGTCTTCGGTAGACCGGTACAAAATCGAATTCCGAAGCTAGCGTTCGGTAGTCTTCCAGCGAGGGAAATGCGTTCATCCTTGGTGGTTGGCTTTCAATTGCGTTCGAAACATCTGCCTAGCCGCATCGCCGGAAAGGCATTCCAACCCTATACTACCAATGAATGTGTCTACCGCGAATCCGTCACTGAAGAGAATTCCAGTATGAAGTGCCAACATTGCGAAAAGCCAGCAACTTTTCACATCACCGAACTGACCGAGCCAAAGGGGCCTTCGATCTTGCATTTATGCGAGGAACATGCGCGGGTATTTTTGGCTGGCGAGGGTAACGCCACACCAGCGTCGGCACTGACCAGCATTCTCGAAAAACAATTGAAAATGGACAAAGTTGCGGATGAACTTGCTGCATCCGACAAGAAAACTTGCCCCGTGTGTGGATTGACCTTTGCCGATTTTCGAAAAGGTGGACGATTGGGCTGCGCGTATGACTACATTGCGTTCGAGGACGATATCGAGCCGCTGCTGATCAACATTCATGGGGCGATCAAGCACACAGGGAAAATCCCGACCAACTTGAGCGGATCGCCTGAGCGTCAGCAACGCTTAATGCAACTCAAAAATGAAATGAAAGATTCGGTTGCTCGCGAGGATTACGAGACAGCCGGCAAACTTAGGGATAAAATCCAGGCCATCGAAATGGGCGACGATGCATCCTGGTCCGACCCCGAAACTTCCGACGAGGACGAAGAGGATCTGGGAGACGACACCTTTCAATCGCAACCTTCACCGGAAGCCTAGCACCTCTCCCCCTACTTATCTCCTTCCCTACAATATCATCCAGTACCGTCTTATCCACTAAAGTCAAAAATCCCGTCGCTCGGTTCTTGTAGCCTGCGCCCCCCATTGTCGATCTACTCACGCAGTAAAGCACTAAATAATCGTGAAACTTGAGGATTTGGCCAACCAAAGCAGTGAATGGATGCGAGGGCACGGCCCCGAATCAGACATCGTTATGAGCAGCCGAATTAGGCTCGCTCGGAACCTTGCCGATTTTCCGTTCATTCGCAAATGTACCGCGAAGGACCGAACCGCGATCGCCTTGGAAGTGCACCGCGCTCTCGACTCGCTACCGCTGTCCGCGGATACCGAGTATGTCGACGTGGCAAAATTAGGTGATCTCGATCGCCAATTTTTGATGGAACGACAACTGATCAGCCATGAGCTGAACGAAAGCCAAGGTGCCCGTGCCGTCATCCTGGATCCTAACGAGTGCTTCAGCATCATGGTCAATGAAGAGGATCACTTGCGTATCCAGGTGATCCAAAGTGGCCTGGACTTGGAGGCCGCATGGCAGCGTATGGACCAGCTCGACAATCAACTTGAAAGCAAGTTGACTTACTCCTTTACGAAGCGATTGGGGTACCTTACTGCCTGTCCAACCAATGTAGGTACGGGCTTGCGGGTAAGTGTGATGCTTCATCTGCCCGCATTGGTCGCAACCAAACAAATTGACAAAGTTTTTCGGGCTCTGAACAAAATCAATGTCGCAGTCCGTGGACTGTTCGGCGAAGGGTCCCAATTCATGGGGGACTTCTATCAAATCAGCAACCAAACAACTCTTGGCAAAAACGAAACCGCCTTGGTTGCGAAAGTCCGCGAGGTTGTGCCGCGCTTGATCGAGTATGAACGGAAGGCTCGCGAATTCTTGGTCTCCGAAAATCACCAAGATCTTCACGATAACGTAAGCCGAGCTCTGGGAATTCTCTGCACGGCCAAAAAAATCAGCAGCGAAGAAACCATGCACTACCTGAGCAAAGTTCGCATGGGAGTCAACTTAGGACTGATCGAAAATGTCAAAATCCCAACCGTCAACAAGCTCTTCATTCATACGCAACCGGCCCACCTTCAAAAGCTGTGTGGACGAAAGCTCAGCGTGACCGACCGGAACATCGAACGAGCCATTTACTTGCAACAGCATCTGGTCAAACGACCTGACAGCGAAGCCAATTGAACCAATCGAATTGGCGGACCCTGTTCGATTTGCTTCGCTCATGCATCGCCCCGGTTTTCTTTGTGTCCAGGCCAAGCGGTTATTTCTTGGTGGCTTTGGCCACTAAGAATAAGGGGACAAGAGCCGGGATTCGATCGACTACTTGCACTTCGAACTGCATTGCTACTTCTTTCAGTACATCGTAAATCGTTAGATGATGGTATTCGCCCGTGAAACCCACCATCCTGCGCCCGATTCGATAGGCCAAGTTTTCCGTGGGGCCAGTCACCAGAAGTTGAC
>JBIKLJ010000092.1:0-19623 GCA_044359895.1 Pirellula sp. | reverse complement strand
CCGATGCACTGCGAGACGTTGGCATGATGCTTGCCAGTTCCGCTGAGCAATTGGTGAAAGATGCACGATTTGCATTGAACTCTGGCGATGTCGATGCGGCGATTAACATTGCTAACGAAGCGCTCCATCGATCCCCAAATAGTTTGTCCGCAAAGAACATTTTGGAGGCTGCACAAAAGACTCCGAAAACAACCAAGCCCGTGAAGAGCGAAAAGGGTTCAAGAGGCTCGATTGTCAAATTCATTTCAGCGCAAATCGGTGACGACCCCTTCGCACAACCTCCCACCGGTGCAGGCGAAGGTGACGATCCGTTCGGTGAGGAAGCTCCATCGACAGAAGCTCCATCGGCAGAAGCTCCTGAAGAAACGATGCCAGCCGAAGACAGTCCTTTCGGCGATGATCCTGCCCCAGCTAGCCCGTTCCCGGCAGCACCAGCACCAGGACCGCGGGGCGCTGTCAAGCCGGCAAGCCCTGCAATGCCTTTGGGTGGTGCCGGTTCGGTTGGGGGTTCCGACAACCCATTTAGCGAGCTGAGCAATGCATCGCAATTGCTGGAAGAGGACGAAGGAATGCGTCGTGTTGCAGCGGAAGCTTTGGAACGCGAGGTGAAGGCTCAGTTGACAGACGCTCGTCGCAGCAAAGATCCTGCAGCCACGAAAGAAACCCTGAAGGCCTTGCAAGGTCAGCTTCTAAGGGCGTCCGAATTGGATGCTGCAGGACGTGCGCGTTTGTCTTCGCAGGTAGCAAGTGCCATTCAAATGGCAGCTCGATCCGAGGCAACGCTTCGGGAGCAAATCGCTCGCACCGAAGCGGTTCAGTCCGCTCAGTCGGCCACCAAGCGGTTGATTGCAGAATCCGAACGTCGACAAGCAACGGTTCAGCAATTGGTAGAACGATACACATCGCTGATGGCTCAGCAGCTGTTCAGCGAAGCCAATACTTCGATTGCACCTCAAGTGACTGCGATCGATCGCGGATCGGTGATCGATATCGTGACCAACGTTGAATCGAACGTCGCGTCGAACGTCCAGTTGATGGAAGATGTGATCAGCAAGCGACGTCGAGCGTTCGTCGACAGTCTTTACATTAACGAGCTGGTGTTTGTTCCGTTCGTGGACGAGCCACCCATTCGCTATCCGCCAGCCGAAGTTTGGCAAGCACTGAGCGCACGTCGTTTGGAACGCTACGGCTCCATCGACTTGTCGGGTGGTAATGGTGCGGAGCGAAAGATTTTCAAGTCGCTCGATGAACGAGGCGAAATCAGTTTCAATCAACTTCCGTTGTCCGGTGTTGTGAAGTACTTCCGAGACACCTACAACATTCCAATTGTTATCGATGAAAAGGCTCTTGAAGAAGAAAGCTTGACCGTCGATGAACCCGTCTCTTTGGAGCTTCCAGAAGTCTCTTTCCGATCGGCTCTCAAGCTGATTTTGGAACCCTTGCAATTGACCTACGTCATCGAAGACGAAGTCATGCGAATTACCAGCAAGCAGACATCTGCCAACGTCGTTCGAGTATACCCCGTAGGTGACCTTGTGGTTCCGATCATCCAAATGGGTGGCGGCATGGGAGGTATGGGTGGTGGCATGGGCGGCGGAATGGGTGGTGGCATGGGCGGCGGAATGGGCGGTGGCATGGGAGGCATGGGCGGTGGTGGTATGGGTGGTATGGGAGGTGGTGGCATGGGCGGCATGATGGACGTCCCAGATCAACCTGCCAAGCAACCAAAACCAGTTGCTCCAGCTGCAACCGAACCAACAGCCGAAGAACTCGTTGCCAAGTTAGTTGCGGCCGATGGACTGGATCGCCCGGCTGCGGAAGCTGAATTGTCCAAATGGGTTGTTCAGAAGATGCAGCTCGCCAAGAAAGCAGCTGTTGCAAAAGATGATGCGGCCGTTCGAAAGCACTTTCAAGAAGTGATCGATACGATCAGCGATGCCATGCGAAAAACATTGCCAGCTGGTTGGATGTACACCGCCCTGAGCACTGCGATGGAAGGGTGTGAGTATCCTGGTTCTGAAATTCGACGCGTTTTGCTCTCAAGCATCGACTTCGGTGGTGATGCGGACGCAGCGATCAAGATTGCGAAGTATCTTGCTGGCCAAGGCCTGAAGCGAGATGCACTGACCATTTACCGAGATGTTCATCGTTCGAACCCAATGCTGAAAGAGCCGCTAGAAGCTGGCTTGGAGCTGAGCTTGGAGCTGGAAGACCAAAGTGCGATTCAATGGGCTTGCACCGGAATTCTCAGCCAAGCTTGGACGGACGATCAGCTGCCGTTGATCGAGAAAGCAATGCTCGCAGCGAAGGCCTCTTACATTCGCATGAGCAGTGCAAAAGAAACCATGAAAGCTCATGCGTTCGAAAAAGAAATGAAGACCGCACAGCTACGCGATATCGTCGTCCGAGCCGTTTGGACCGGGGATGCCGACGTGGACATTGCCGTGGAAGAGCCTACGGGTACGATCTGCGACAAGTCGAATCCACGTACTTCCAGCGGTGGATTGTTGTTGTCCGACGGATCGTCGCTGGACAAGCCTGGTAAAGATGGCTATTCGGAGACTTACGTTTGTGCCAATGGCTACTCGGGGGAATACAAGATTCTTCTGCGTCGAGTGTGGGGCAACATCACGGGTGGTACCGTCACGGTTAACATCATGACCGACTACGGCACGAAGGATCAAAAGTATGTTCAACAGCAGATCCCTGTGATTCAAGATTCCGTCGTGATTGCGGTTGTGAAAAACGGCCACAGAACGACTCCGATTTACGAGGCTCAGCTAGCCAAGTTGCAGGATCGAAAAGCAAAGATGGGTGGAGCTGTGTTAGCACAAGCTGCCGATGCGGGCGCTGGAGCGGCAGATGCTGCAGCCGACGCGAACGATGGTGGTTTCAATAACTTACTGGCAGCCTATGCTTACAGCCGAAACAATAACGGTGGCCGTAGCAATGGTAATGGCAATGGTAACGGCAATGGCTTTCCGTTCATCGGGCGTGGTGTGGTTGGCTATCGGCCGATTATTGTGACCATTCCAGCCGGTGCGCAATTCCAGGCCTTGTCGGTTATCTCCGGCGATCGTCGTTATGTGCGTATCACAGCTGCTCCGTTCTTCTCGGACATTATCGCGGTCGACACGTTCAACACCTTCACAGGTGGAACGACCGGCGGTGGTGGCGGTGGACTCGGAGGTGGCGGCGGTGGTGGCGGTGGTGGCGGTGGTTTCGGCGGTGGCGGTGCATTCTAAGCCAACATCCAACATAGTTCTAGAAAACCCGGAAGATCCCTTCCGGGTTTTTCATTTCTCTCTGCTTCAATTCAACTTTCGGCGTTGAAATTCTACTTACGGCGTTGAAATTCTACTTACGGCCGATCAGTTCCCGAGCTCGAAGATTCAGTCCGTTCAGGCGTCGAGAAACTTCCTCGATGATTTCGGCATCGGACATGGGTGCATAGACGGCGCTCTGCAGGGGCTCGCCGACAACCACGGCGATCGGTTTTCTGAGCGGCAACTTGGTCCCTCGGGGTAGGCAATCGAAAGCGCCAACGATTGCAATTGGAATGAGTGGCACGTTGGAGCGACGGGCTACTGGAATAAAGCCAGGCTTGAGTTCTTTCACGTTTCCGTCTTCGGTTCTCGTGCCTTCGGGAAAAAGCAAAACCAGTTCACCAGCCTGAAGGCGTTTCAGCATCTCGCGCAATCCGGCAAGGCCCCCTTTTTCGCGATCAATTTCGATGGCGTCGAGGACTCGGATTAGGAACCCAAAAGCAGAATTCTTGAAAAGTGTTTTTCTAGCCAGGTAGTTCAAACGCCGATTCGAAATCAAGCCAACCAAAACCGGATCCAGGACGGATTGATGAGTGGACAGCAGCATCCCGCCCCCCTCCACATCCAAGTAATGTCTCCCCTCGGCGCGAAAACCAAAACCAACAGCTGCGATCATTCGAGAAGTGATTCGAACCAATCGATAGAAGAGCTGTTTTGCGATCCGCGAGGGGGTGTTGGTCGATGGAGTCATTTTGGCTGGATCGGTTATCTGCTGTTGGATAAAGGCTCGTTGCGATTCAATCCAAACAGGACTGATCGTTTTTGGTCGACGATTTGCACCAGCTTGTCCAACACTTCATCTTCGGACATTCCGTCGGTACAGACCATGATGGAATCCACCGCCGGTCGTAAGCCCCCCTCGGGACGCTGGGTGTCTTGAGAATCCCTTTGATTTTGAAGCTCCAACACATCTTCGAAGCTAACATCTACTCCCAATTCCAAGAGCTGAGCGACCCGACGTCGAGCCCTCTCCTCGGGACCGGCGGTCAAGAAAATCTTGCATTCCGCTGTAGGGAAGGCGACAGTCCCTTGGTCTCTTCCTTCGGTGACAGCGTCCTTGCCTTGTCCCCACTTTCTCTGGGCGTTCACCAGAATGGACCTGACCTGAACGTTATCGGCAATGGCCTGGATCGATTTGGTGACTTTCGGCGTTCGGATGGCCTCGGTCACGTTTTCTCCGTTGAGTTCCACGCAATGCGGGCTCAAGTTGATTTTCAAATCGCGGGCCAGTTCGGCTACGGATTCGACTTGGTCCAACGAAATTCCATGGCGCAGGCAGGCCAAAGTGACGCATCGGTACATTGCACCTGTGTCTAGAAAATCGAAGCCCAGCTGTTTCGCCAGTCGTTTTGCTACGGAGCTCTTTCCAGCCCCCGCGGGGCCATCGATCGTAACAATCAATTGTCTCTCCTGAACGTGCGTGAAGTGGGCTAAACCTTAGAAAGCAACCGTGGCCCTTAGGAAACACCCGTGGACTGCCCGATGAAACATCCACTCCACAAGGCGATCCTTGATTTTAATCCATCATGTCGTTTCTGTTGAGTCTGTTTCTGCTCACCTCAAGCGGACTTTTGAGCGTATAATGGTTCGTCCTCTTGAGCTGAATAGGTTACGATTTCACTTCAACCGAAACGAATGGCAAACACCCCTATGCTAAACCACTTTGCACGAAATTTACGTTATTCGTTGGCCGCAGTTGGCCTGCTGACCATTTCCTGCGGACTTGGTTCCGCCAAGGCTCAGCTGGAACAGCCCTCACCCCAGCCTACTGCCCAACCTTCCTCTGAGACCGTCATCAAGCCAGTCGAGGCGCAAACCCCGGATGCCGCAAAGGCTCCCGAAGAAAAAGCTCCGGAAGCCAAACAAGAGCCTGCCAAACAAGAGCCTGCCAAGAAGTCCGCCAAAGAAAAACTTCCACCCAAGAAGCAGCTTCGAGCGATCGCATTGAGCGGATCCTACGATGATTTGGCTCAAGCGGCCTCGTTCGATCCAACCAGTTTGCTGCTGGGAGGTGGCGTTGGGAAAAGCAAGTCGTTCTATCGATTGTGCGATTACATCGAGGAAATGGCCAACGAACCCAACCTAAGCCACGTTCTTTTCGATCTGTCCGATTCTGATATTGGTTTTAATTCAGCGCAATTGGACGAGCTTGCACGGCGGCTTGATAAGCTGAAAGCAAAGGGCAAAAAGATGATGGCTTGGCTGGAGAACGCCAGCAACGTTCACCTGTCGATCGCATCCAGTTGCGATGAGATTGTGATGGCTGACTTCGGAGGCGTTGATATGCCATCCTCTGCTCTTGAAACCATGTTCTATCGTGACGCCATGGACTTGGTCGGGGTCAAAGCATCGATCGTAAGGGCGGGAGACTTTAAGGGGGCTGTTGAACCATACACGAACCCCGTCATGAGCGAACATCTGAAGAGCCACTATCTAGCGATGCTGGAATCGATCAATGGTGCCCAGATCTCGCGAATTGCAAAAGGACGCGGTTTGACCAATGCCGCCATTAGAGACTTGCAAAAGAAACGCATGCTTCTCCCTGCCGAGGCATTAGCTGCCGGGCTTGTAACCAAGCTTGCTCCGTATGGCTCGATGCGAACCACGGTTCAAGAATCGGTTGGAAAAGACATCGAATGGACGACGCCAAAAGCAAAACCCAAACGAGATATCTCGTTCTTTGAACTAATGAGCAAGGCGATGGCGGGCCCCAAGGAAGCGCAACGCGTCAAGGAAGATTCGATTGCCGTTTTGCATTTGAGCGGTTCGATCATGGATGGCAAGCAAGCGTCGCCAGGTGAAATCATTTCCGGACCTACCGTCAAGGCGATCGAGGAGCTCACTCAAGAAGATCGGGTTAAAGGTGTCGTCGTACGCATCAATTCGCCCGGCGGAAGTGCAACTGCAAGCGAGGCGATTCGCCAAGCACTGGACCAATTGGCTAAGAAGAAGCCCGTCGTTTTCTCCATGGGGGAAATGGCAGCCTCCGGAGGATACTGGATCACCTGTATCGGGCAACCTATCTACGCGGAAAGGGGCACCATCACAGGCTCCATTGGTGTGTTTTCGCTGAAGCTGAGTCTTGGGACAATGCTCCGCCGAGTGGGTGTGCATGTGGAATCGGTGTCCTTGGATGAGTCGGCTTCTTCGAACGCAATCGATCGAGCTTGGTCCGATTCGGAGATTGCCAACATGCAACGATTCATCGACGATGTTTATCATCGGTTTCTCGCCATCGCCAGCAAGTCCCGAAACATGTCCGTTGAAAAGCTTCAGACTCTTGCCGGTGGACGTGTATGGTCGGGCGAGCAGGCCAAGATGCATGGATTGGTGGACGAGATGGGTGGTGTGGACGACTGCATCGCTGTCGTTGCAAAGAAATCAGGAATCGAAAAGTTCAAGATCCTTTCGAAACCTGAACCCGCAAGCGGATTTGATCTGTTCCGTATGCTCGATGATTCAGGGGACGGAGATATTGACATCGGTTTGGACGGTGCCTTGAAAGAAGGTGCATTTGCCGAATGGGAATCCAAGCTCATTGGCCTAATGGGACATCGAGGCTTCCGTTTCAACACCACCCTGTCCCTGCTGCGCGATGCATTTCAAAGCAAAACGGGGCAGCCTAAGATTTGGGCACTTATGCCGCAAGAGCTGAATGTTCGTTAATGGGTCAAGTACCATTAGTCTGACGAAACGCTCGCTTCGTTTTCAATTTTTGTTTCCCATGGTCATTGCGATCGCAGTGACCGCGTTGGGGGTCATGTTCGTTTCAAAGTGGGCAGCCGATACCGCTTCGAGACGAACGTCGCTGAATCGTTTGCTATCGACCGGCGACCTCTGCATTGACGCAGCCTACCCTTTAACACCATCTGTTTTGACTCAGATTCAGGATCTTTCAGGGCTCGTGGTTGCCATCTATTCGGATTCCGAGGGCTCCCAACCCTTGACGGTACAGGCTGCATCCAGTCGCTTTCCGAATTCAATGCCACCTGGTCTTGTGACGAATCTTGCGAAGCAGGGGCCTGGTCTTCAGCGAATTCAACTCCCTCCCGAAGGCAACTACAACGCGATTTGTCTTTCCATTCCGGAATCCAGTTCGGCAAAGCGTTCGCGTTTTTTGGTTTTGCTGGAAAATGCTTTGGATTCCCAAGCTGCATTGGTGCAGGCGTTTGTTTTGCCGTTGGCGACCGGCATCTTTGCCTCATTGGCGATCGCCTTGGTTGCCGCGATGGTTGCCAATCGTATCGGCTCGCGAATTGAGTCGCTGGATGCTCATGTTCGATCCATTGCCGACGGCACTTTTCGATGGGAGAAGCCGCAAGGGCCTATCGATGCCATCCATTCGCTGCATCAATCGGTCAATACGATGAGTCTGCAGTTGGAACGATCCATGGGGCAGATTGTGAAAGCCGAACGAACGCGTTTGATCAATCTTATGGCGAGCGGGCTTTCGCACGAGCTCCGCAATCGGCTGACAGGAGCGAGGCTAGCCATTCAAACATGCCAATCGACTGGCGACTTTGAAGAAGGACTTCCAATCGCACTCAAACAAATGCAACTTGCCGAAGAGACGATTCAGCGTCTGTTGACCATCAGCACTACGAAAACAGACTGGTCGGAACCAGCGTTGTCGGCCATGCAGATTGTGGATGCCGTAGTTCAATTGACACGTCCTATCGCCATGCACCAAAACGTGGATTTCGCGATAATCTCTCAATCGTTGGATTCACAATCATTGGATGGAGTAACTTCGCATGGATTCGATTGCGATCGAGTTTCGGTTGGTCGTGGAGCGTCGGTCGTAAGTGCCTTGATCAATCTGGTCTTGAATGCGATCGAGGCTGCAGGCCCAGGTGGGAAGGTTCGTTTTCTAACGCAAAAGGTTTTGATCGGGGACATACCAATGCTTCGGTGGACAGTGGTCGATGATGGACAGGGGCCGACACAGAATGTTGCAGAAGCTATGTTCGAACCCTTTTTTACGACGAAACGGGAGGGGGTTGGATTGGGGTTAGCCATGAGCAAGCAAGTTGCAGAAGTGCAGCAGGGAACGCTCAGCTGGGAAAGACGCGACAGCACCACTCGATTCATGATGGATGTTCGGCCGATATCATGGGAGTAAACCAATGCAAAAAGTGATCTGGGTCATCGATGACGAACAGGCGATTTGCTGGGCTTTAAAGAAAGGGATCGAGCAACGAGGGTACGTCTGCAAAAGCTTTCCGAATGCAGAGGCTGCGATTCGTTCCTTATCGGAAGCGACGGCACTTGATGCTGTGCTGCTGGATATGCGTATGCCGGGAATGGACGGGTTTGAAGCCACCGCCGCGATTCACCGATTGCAACCGAAGGTTCCCATTGTGATGATGACGGCGTTTGGTGATCTTTCTAGCGCGATCCAAGCGATGGATTCTGGAATCGTCGAGTATTTGACCAAGCCGTTTGATTTGGATGTGGCCTTGCGAACGATCGAACGAGCCATGCAGTCGAGCGTCCAGGCACCGGCAGAGACAAGCTCGCCCGAGCTTCATTTCGGCAGCCTCTTGGGGAAGTCGCCCGCCATGCAAAGTGTCTACAAACAGATTGCTTTGGCATCCAAAGGGGACATGTCGGTGCACGTTGCTGGTCCGACTGGAATCGGCAAAGAGGCTGTTGCCTCCGCCATTCATCGTCATAGTTTGCGAGCCAGCACCCCGTTTCTGGTGTACGTGCCCAGCGCCATTTCTCCGATCGCGCTGAGCTTGGAATTGCTGGGCAGTTCCTCCCATGTCACCAAGAGTTCCTTTCAAGCTCGTTCTGGTGCATTTGAACTTGCTGGCCAGGGGGTTCTTTTTATCGAGGAAGTCGCGGACTTGCCACTGACATTGCAAACTCAGTTGCTGCGAGTGCTCGAAAAGGGATGTTATACGCCCATGGGTGATTCCCAAACAAGAACCTGCGCCGCACGCGTGATCACTTCTACCGAACGCGATTTGAAGGAATTGGTTGCCGAAGGGGAGTTTCTGGAGGAACTGAGGCAGAGGCTTTGTGTTTTGGTCATCGAACTGAAATCGCTTCAAGAGCGACGGGAAGACATTGTTCCGATTGCGAGAGATTGGTTGCAAAGGCAAAGCCAAGATGGCCAGGCGTCCTTTTCGCCCGAAGCCGAAGAGTGGCTTGAATCGCAAGCTTGGCCTGGGAACATCAGGGAGCTACGGTCTGCTATTGCGAGGGCGCTCGTTTTGTCGCGCGGCGGTCAGATTCAAGTTTCCGATTTGCAAGAAGCCGTTCCAGGTCATCGCTCCGCCAATGAGGTCGCAACGTCCGCATTGGAGCAGGAGATCGAACGATGGATGGTCGCTCATTTAAAGTTCTTGGAACATCAAGGACTCCGGGTCAGCAGCGGAAGCCAAGGTGATGTCTTTGGGGACATGTATGAGGAGTTCCTGGAAGCTGTTGAACGTCCTCTTTTAGAATCGATGATGCGAGCATTTCAAAACAACCGCGCAACGATCGCCGCACAGCTTGGGCTTCATCGTTCCACCCTTCGCCAAAAGCTGCGAAGGTACAAAATAGACAGATGATAGCATTTCATGCAGTCGGTCAGAATTAAAATTCCATTCGGTTGGAGCAACGCTAGCGTGTTTTGAATCGCGAGGTGTTGGTCTTGTTCGTCGGGCAAATTTCCGATGACGTCCCCAAGGAAGATGACATCGAAGTAGGAACTTGGGTAATTTGGATGAACGGCGTCACCCAATTCGACATGGAAATTGGTCCGGAGTCGTGGTTTGAAGGATGCGACCAGCTTCGGACGTTTCGATTTACGGCCTACGAAAAGCGATCGATCAGCGGTTGCTTAGGACTCGGCGGTGATGAGGGCCTAGGGTGAAGCCAGGTTTCATGATGGTTTCCCCCTTGAAAAAGCCTCGAACGAATTCGCTAAACGAATCGGCGATTTTGAGATCGATCGATTCGTCAATACGGGCAAAATTCTGTGTATGCTTGAGTGGGTCTAATGCTTCGTCGAATTGAAAGACCGACCCAAAATGCGATTCGGAAAGAGACAACCAGATCGGTTGGTTTGCCTGATTGAATGCAATCGGGAGCAGCGAGGAACTGTCGGGTGAGCGTGTTACCTTACGTGCTGCCAGCAACGCCATCAACGAGAAATCGCCTCGCGAGAGGTAGCAAAACGTTCGAACCTTGGGAGGGCTTTTCGTGTAGGCTTTAAGTTCCGCGAGTGCGTTCAGAAGCTGCAGTTGGTCTTTGCTGGGTTTGGGGAACATCCATTCCGTTTCAACAGGCTGTGGTTCTCCCCAAGTGGAATCATTGGTCCATCTTGGATAGCGGAACGAGCTTGGGCGAGTTCGCCCGCCGTTCACTCGCAACAAGAACCTTCGGTAATCTTCCGGAAGTGTCAACTGGCGCTCCGCTATCCATTGGTCAAGATCCTGTTCCGATGGAAGTGCTTTGCAGTCGATGAATTCGACGCCATTGAAACTAGATTTGCGTGGTGCCACATAGAACTCGAGAACGTTGAGGGCTTTTTTCCCAATGATTCCAATGGATCCTTGGGTCGAACCGCGACTTGTCTTCCGGGCGAAGGTCCAACATGGTAAGGGTGAAACCACACCACAAAACGAAAATAGCCAGCAAAACAGCTGGCTATTCGAGCGGAGGACAAGGGATTCGAACCCTCAACCGGTTTCCCGGCGCCTGATTTCGAATCAGGTTCCTAACCATTCGGCTATCCTCCATTCGTCCGTAATCTACACCAAATACCCCGTGTTCGGCAAGTCTGCTTTTGCCATCTGTCGTTCTTGAAACCGAACTGAATATCGGATTTCCACTTGAAATGCAACGACTTTGCATCGTTTTGGAGGCCTCACTGAGTGCACTTCCTGTGCGATCTTTCGGATTTTTCAAATCCTAAGACGGATCTTCGAAATGTTAAAGTTTACCGGTCGCGAGGGTTCTTTTGACTGAAGTGTGTCTGACGATTAATCCGATTACACCAAAACTGAGGGCTATACATTCCATCAAGCCTGAATTCTGCCAAAGGGAATCGGACTGTGAAACTACGAAGAACACGAAGCAAAAAACGTCTCTTGCTAGCTATCGCCTGCGGCATGACTAGTACGACATGGTTCACTAGCCATGTGCTTGGGCAGGCATCCGCCCCAAACACCAATCAGCCCTTTCAATTGCCGGCAGCCAGCGGATCCGTGAATCAATCAAACCAAGCGATGCCGGCCACGAATGGGAACGTGGAAGCGCGCTTGCAAGTTTACGACGTACCGCTCGAACGAGTCGGCGAAGTGGGCGCTCGGCTCCAGGTGCTTTTCGGAGCGGATAAGCGAGTTCGCATCACCAACGAACCCAATTCCGGTCGTTTGATGGTCTTGGCCCCCGAGCCAACTCAGCGACAGATTGCGCTAGCCGTGGAAGAGGTTCGGAAACAGTTTGGTAGCCTTGCAATGGATCAGAACGGAAACGTTGTTCCATCAAGAATTATGCAGAACCAGTACAAACTGCAGCGAGCAACATGGCGAGAATTGGAAGACGCGGTAGGGCGGTTAGCCGGCCCTCGACTTACCATTACGACGCTCAATAATGGCGAGCTCGCTCAATTAAAGCTGGTAGGCAAGGACACGGTACAAGAAGTGATGCTTGTGGATCGTCGCAATGACGAAGTGCGTCTGCAAGGCACTCCCACCAATGTCATGGCTTGGACTCAAGTGGTCACAGCCATCGACGTGGGACAAGCAGACACCAATCGCCCGACTCAGATTGTTCCTATCACTCCCGCTAGCCCGGAACGAATCGAGCGAGCGTTAAAGCTAGTGAAAATGGCCACGTATCAAAAGCCGGCCGAGGGAGATGAGGCAACGGGTGCGGCGAGGATTCCAGTTGCGGGCGGAGACAATGACAAAGCCGCTGCAATCGGTTCACCCGATGCGCTAGCTGCCGGAAGCGGACTAATCGGCGACGTTGATATCTCGTTCGTCCCAGAAATGGGACTGGTCATCGTAAAAGGTAGCAAGAAAGACGTTCAGCGTGTTTTGGAAGTCATCGATCAAATTAAAAAGCAAAGCATCGAGACTCAACCTGACATCCAGCTGTTGATGCTCAAGCATGTGAATAGCCAAGCCTTGGGGACCATTATCAAGGACTTGAATGACAATGTATTCGCGCTGCGTCAGGGGCAGATCAGCATCACGGCACTTGGGCAGCCTAACGCTCTTTTGTTGATCGGTAGGCCTGAAGCGTTGACCAGTATCAAAGAGCTGATCGACAAGCTTGATCAACCGCTGGACCCGAATAGTCAATTGCGAGTTTTCCGATTTATCCATTCCTCGGCGGTAGACGCTGAGACCTTGGTGCGGAACTTTTTTGGCGAGCCGCCAGCAGCGACAACCAATGCTGCACAAAACACGGCTGGGTTGACACCTCGTATCAAAGCGGTCGCAGACTACCGAACAAATTCTTTGATCGTGCAGGCCTCGCCTCGCGATCAAGCGGAAGTTGCGAAGCTGGTGAAAGAGATCGACGTCGAGTCTTCCTCTGCCGAAAGTGAAATTCGTGTATTTCCTGTCAAGTACGCCATCGCTTCGGAATTGCAAACTATCTTGCAATCCGCGATCAATGGCGAATCGTCCAGCACCAGCACCGGAAACAACAGCAACAACCAGCAACGCTCGAATACAGGTGGTGCCGATTCTCGATCAGCCTCGGGGCCAAGCAGTCGAATTTCGATTATTCCACGAAAGGGCGAGTCGGTGGGAGCGGGTGCTCTCGCGGGCGTCAGCGTGAACAGCAACCCAAGCACCAATACGCTGGTGGTGACGGCGCCATCGTCCAGCATGGCATTGATCGGTGCGCTGATTGAACAACTCGATCAAATGCCCAGCGTCGAAGCTCGCATCAAAGTCTTCGAAGTCAAGAACGGGGACGCAACCGCTTTAGCCACGACGTTGCAACAAGCATTTGGTGTGCAAGCAGCCAATAACAACAACGCTCAGGGTGGAAATGGATTAGGTGGCTTGTTCGGTTTACAAAATCTGGCATCGTTGTCGGGTGGGGGTGATAGTTCGCTTGTTCCCCTTCGAATCACCACCGACACTCGTACCAACTCCGTCATTGTATCCGGTTCACAATCCGACCTGGAAGTGATCGAGGTGCTTCTGCTGCGATTGGATGAAGAAAGTGCAAAGCTGCGTTCCACCGAAGTCGTATGGCTTCGCAACAGTTCCTCGGTAGACGTTGCTAATGCACTGACCAACTTGTTCAATGCACAGCGAACCAACATCACCAACACACTCGCTCAGCAGCAGGGTGCCAATGGCACTCAGATTAGTGTCTTCGAGCGAATCGATCGTGAAGTGTTTGTGTTTGCAGAGCCTGCGACCAACAGTCTTGTGATCAGTGCCACGCCCAGATACATGCAGCAGGCACGTCAAGTGATCGAGAAGCTGGATCGTCAGCAGCCGATGATCGCGGTGGAAATTTTAATTGCAGAAGTCACCTTGGAAGACACGCTTGATTTCGGCACCGAATTTGGACTTCAGGATTCTTTGCTGTTCGATCGCAATAGTGCTAGCGGCGGAACGTTGACCAGTCCTGGTTTCAACTTAGGCGATGCATTTACCACTGCATCGCCGCAGCGTCGGCCTCAGAACGTAGCTGGTCAAGGTTCATCGGGTTTCGGGCTCGGAAGAACCAACACAGGCCTCGGTTATGGTGGTTTGGTTCTTGCCGCAGGTAGTGAATCGGTAAGTATGCTTTTCCGAGCACTGCAAGATGCGAACCGGATTCAGATCCTGTCGCGTCCTCAGTTAATGACGATCGACAATAACATCTCGTACGTTCAAGTTGGTCAGGACGTTCCGCGAATCACCGGTTCCACTCAGAACCAGTTTGGAGGATTGCAAAACACCTTCATTGACGTCCCTGTTGGTTTGATCATGCAAATCCAACCTAGAACGAACCAAGATGGCTTGATCAACATGATTGTCGCTGTGACTCGATCAAGACTCGGTCCGGAAGCAACCGGAGTGGTCGTGGGCTTTGGCGCGAACGGCGAAGTGGTCAGATCACCGGTGATCGAGAAGACGGTTGCTCAGACGCGTGTCACAGCGTACGACGGACAAACCGTTGTGCTGGGCGGGTTGATTACCAAAGAGCGAGCGACACGATCGCGACGGATTCCTTGGTTAGCTGATATTCCTTTGGCCGGTGCCTTGTTCCGATTCGATACGGAAAGCGAAAAGCGAACCGAGTTGCTGGTGGTCATGACCCCACGCGTCGTGAACTTCAACGACTCGGAAAAGTTGGACATGATCAAGCAAGTCGAATCGTCTCGCATGAGCTGGTGCTTAGCGGATGTGCTCAATATCCACGGGGATGTTGGCTTATCCGCAGGAAATGGTTTGTGGGGACCAGCAACTTCGCCAGTCATTTACCCTGACTTGCAGCCTACGGTTGATTATGGACAAAGAGTTGAGCCCGAGGGCATGATGATGGGTACCCCGGAATTGATGGATGGAACGCAAGGGGTGGAGATGCCCGAAGGCTTTCCGATGAACGCACCCGTTCAATCGGCGCCCAATGGAAATCGCACGCTGTTGAACACCACTGGTTCCGGTTCTTCCCAGCCAACGGTCAACACAGCCTCGCCCATCCAGAATTCGTCGTATCAACAGCCGAATTCGATGAACAACAGCAACGTCGCACCTGCGTCCTATCAGCCGGTTGCTGCCCCCAACGCTCGCGTTGCAAACGGTCGCTAGATTTAACAGCTTACAACAGGGATGGTTCTAAGATGACGTTTCAGAAGCGAATACTTTTGGTTTTGGTTGCAACGACCGCATGTTGTGCGTTGGGATGCGAGTCCTTGACGACAGGTAGTTCTGCAGGCAAGAAGAAGAAAAAAGATTCCGGATCGTGGTTTACCTTTAAAAAGAAGGAATACCAAGTTCCACAATCCATGACAGTCACTTGGTCCAACGACATCCTGACCTTGGCGGGCAAGCCACCGACACGCGGATTTGGGGGGCGGTTCTTCTTTTACAATGAAAAGACGCAAGCGATTCCAGTCGATGGTGATCTCATTGTGTATGGTTTCGATGATACCTTTCGAAAGCACAATGGAGAGGACTTGGGGCAGGCCGAAAAGCGGTTCCGGTTTACGTCCGAGCAGTTCACGACTCACTTTTCCGAGAGCGAGTTAGGGGCATCCTATAGTGTTTGGATCCCATGGGATGAAGCGTACGGGGATCAGAAGAAAATCATGTTAATCCCAACCTTTATGACCAAAGATGGACGGTTGATTCGCGGCCCTGCCTCCAATTTAAACTTGCCAGGCAAAGTTACCGAAGATCCTAGTGCTGGATTGGCGCAACAAGCCTCGGCGATGATTCCAGGTGTGATCCCCAATACCGTCAACAGTCAATTACAGGATCCAAGGTTGGCGGGGAGTTCGCAAGTGATGAATGGGATGCGGACCACGACGATCCAGATGCCCTCCAATTCACTTCGCAAGTCGATGAATTCCCATCCGATTTCGCCTGAGATTGCGGACGCGTTGGCTCGGCAAACCGGGTCGATGCAAGGGCAATCTTTTCCAACAGGGATGCCAGCGATGAACCAACAAGCACCGGTGGCAAGCTTTGGCCAAGTGGAGCCAACCGTTGCTGCATCGTTGACGCCAAATCAGCAGATGTCCGGCCCGATGGGGGCAATGAACGGCATGACTCCGTTTGACCGATCCAATCAAGCCATGGCGCAGCATTTAAGCACGCTGCCGTTCAATCCGGTTGGATCTGGGTCGGCTCAGGCTAGCGGACAGGGGCAGGCTGGACCGATTCCTGCAGCGAATTCTGGCGGATCGTTAAATCATTTTGGACCAGGTTCACACCAGGCTCCAACTTTACAAGCCTCTCAACCAGCCTCTTATCCGATTCGCTAGAGACTTCGCCTGTTAGAATTACCTTGTTGCCTTCGAGAGAAGCCGTGGCTCCTCGAACGCGGGCGGGAAGCGGAATCTTGGTGAATCGAGTCTTAAGCCCGGCGGCGATACTTTCGGATGTTCGTGCGCCGTATTCAATGTCTGGTTTAACGGTTGGCCGGATCTTGTTTTTCTTTTGGTTGGCCCCCGCGTTGTTGCCGCCAAACCCGCGGCCGAATCCACCCAGCCCCCCAAGTCCACCCAAGCCACCCAGTCCTCCCGGACCCCCCGCTCCGTTATTGCCACCGGCACCACCGGTCGTACGATTCGCAGCGGTGCTAGAACCGAATGCATTGGCACCGAATGGACTTTGATTGACGCCACCCGTTCGGTTTCCGCCGCTGGTGCTTCCCGTGGGGGTACCGTTAGGCGAGAAGCCCTGAGTTGCATTTTTGGTAGCGAATTCGATGAGGGGTGCACCGGAGATGCCAGGCCCACCAAAGGATCCGGGGGTGCCGTTTTGAAATGTTCCGTCATTGTTTGCAAACGTGATATCGCCAAGCCCCAACGCCGAAGGATTGCCGGCACCGGTACCTAATCCCCCTTGCTGTTGAGGTTGGGTCTGCCCGAAGGTTTGACCTAGTGCAGACTGTCCCAAGAGCCCGGAGACGAGTACCAAGCTGGCCACTTCCAATTTTTTGCGAACGATTTTCATAGAGAGCTCAATCCTACTCGTAAATTTTTGGCACGCGATCCACACTCAATCTAACCTCATTCTTAGGGCCGGTGGCACCAAGGATGTCGATTTTTGCAGATTCTTCTTCAGTATCGAATGGGCCGGTCGAGGCACTCTACGACATCCCCACGAAAGAGCGTTACACGCGTTGTGCGAGTTGGTCTTGAAAATCCTTGAATTCAACCTGTAACAGTTATGCAGCGACTCCACGGCCAAGAAGAATTTCGAACGACAATTGCCGGAAAGGGGCAAGAACGGTTATCATAGGGTTTTCTGGTTGTTTTTCGTTTGCTCCCAATCGCCATTATGCCTTATCTGGATGCAGTCACCGGCCCGGCCATGGGTCGACGTTACCCTTTGGAAAACAGCCAGTACGTGATGGGGAGGCACCCCGATTGCGACATCGTCTTGGAAAGTGGATCGGTATCTCGTCAGCACGCTCGCATATCGAAAAGCGGTGACAGCTTTCTTCTGGAGGACATGAAAAGCCGAAACGGTAGCTTTGTGAATGGGCAGCTCATCAATGAACCGACAAAATTGGTGGAAGGGGACACTATTCGGATTTGCGATATTGAATTGAATTTCCACGAAGATGGGCAGCTGTCCGGACTTCCCGCCAGTAATGCGTCTGAAGGTTCAGGGCTCGGCATCATGATCGTCGAGGACGATGACCCAAGCGGTGAATCGCGTTCCGTGACAGCCAAGTTAGACGTTCGCAGCAGTCAGTATGGTACCCACTTAAGTGCGTCGCCCGAAGTGAAGCTTTTCGCGATCCTTGAAATCATGAAAAGCCTGGGCAAGGCAGTTGCCCTGGACGAGGTCCTGCCGAAGGTTTTGGATACCCTTTTCACCCTTTTCATACAAGCAGATCGCGGTTTTATTGTTCTTAAGGATGCTCAAGGACAATTGAAGCCGAAGTGGGTCAAGACGCGGCGCCCTGATCAAGAAGAAATGGTTCGAGTGTCACGGACGGTGCTTCGTGAGGTAATGCAAACCAAGGAAGCTATTATCTCTTTGGATGCAGGTAGTGATTTGCGGTTTGAACTTAGCCAGAGCATAGCCGATTTCCGCATCCGATCGATGATTGTGGCCCCGCTTTTGAATAGCGAAGGGGAACCGATCGGCGCGATCCAAATCGATACCATCCAGCAAAAGGGTGGCTTCGAAAACAAAGACTTGGAAATTTTAGTGGGTGTTGCGAACCAAGCGGGGATCGCCATCGAGAACGCTCAACTTCACGAACAGATGATTGAGCAGCGGCTGGTCAAACAAGATCTGGAACTTGCTAGCCAAGTGCAATTAGCCTTTTTGCCCAAGGCAGCTCCAAGGATTCCAGGCTATTGCTTCTTCCAGTACTACAATCCGGCTCAACAGATCGGTGGGGATTATTTCGACTACATTGAACTGGGGAACCATCGGCTCGCGATCGTGATTGCCGACGTGGTTGGGCATGGTGTTGCTGCAGCTATGTTCATGGCCAAACTGTCTGCAGAGGCTCGGTTTGCATTCGCTTCCATCGATGATCCCAAGATAGCCCTCGCCACGCTGAACGATCGCATTACCGCCTTAGGGGTCGAGAAATTCATCACGATGTCGGTAATCATTTTGGATTACGTTGCCCACAAAGCAACGATCGTCATCGCGGGGCACATGCCCCCAATCATGTTGACCGAGTCCAAAGAAATTACAGAACCAGGAGCAGATGTTGGCGGCCCACCCCTTGGGATTATGACGGATATTCCCTTCGACATGTTCGAGCTTGAGATAAAGCCCGGTGAGTCCATGACGATGTATACCGACGGTATTTTCGAAGCCCCCAATGCAGAGGGCGTTCAGTTTTCGATTGAGCGTGTGCGCCAGCTAGTTGCAGCGAGCGCGGGCGACATTCAAAAAGCCGGTCACGAGATTGTGGAAAAGGTTACCAAGCACATCGATGGCTGCGATCAAGAGGACGATATGTGTCTTGTTATCGTTGGACGCGACGCGTAGTTTCAACATCCCCTGGCGATGAACCTAAGCCGTAGATGGTAGGTTTGGGTGTCGCAGAAAATCGGAATTCCCAGCGATCGCTCACTTGGGAAGTGTAGCATTTCTTACTCGTAGTATCTTCGATATCTACCCTTAGGGGAACAGCACGGTTAAGCTCTTTGTGTGCGAATCCAAGGTCAGCCCCAATACACGTTAGTCATGGAAGCTAGTGGCGGTTAGTCACACGTCGAATGCAGCTGGTTGATCTGATCACCGGCGAGGCAACGTCAGAGCCATTTTGTACATGGCTACACAGAAGGTTGTGTCCCCACAGAGCCGTCCCCACAGAGCCTTCCCCACAGAGCCTTCGTCTGTTTCACCCTGCGCAATGATTGGAATTTTCTTGCAAGTAATGAAAAGATGATTTTTCGAGCCTATGCCTAAAAAATCCCGGGGGTTCGGGGGCAGAGCCCCTGAGGAGCATGGATCGTTTGCGCACTTAGCTACTGCGGTTGTTCAAAATCTTTTTTGAACAAATTCCCCCCCTAAACTAAAGACCGTTGCTATTCGGCTACGTCCTTTCGAGTACAAGTACCATTTCATTGAGTACGAGTACGATTGAAAGACGAACTGCGGACCATCAAAAGGCGCCTTTGGGGCCCTGAACA
>JBIKLJ010000009.1:0-52843 GCA_044359895.1 Pirellula sp. | reverse complement strand
GACAGCGATGTGCCTGGAAGATTGATTCCTTGTTTGGAACGGATCGTACCCTTGACGTTGACGATGCAACGAACCGAGTCGCGTTGTTTTTCAACGACCTCCATAGAAATCATGCCGTCGGCCAGCATCACCGAATGGCCAACCGCCAATTCGTCAATCAACTTCGTGTAGTTGCTAGTCAGTTCGGTAGGGGAATTGGAAACGTCCCCACGCACGAAGATAACTTCCGATCCGACATCTACTTCCAATGGATCTTGAGTCAGTTTACCAAGCCGAATCTTGGGGCCCGCCAAGTCCAACAACACCCCCACTTGGAAATTGGTGTTGATTCGAACCTGCTCAATCTTTGCAAGCACTCGAGCGTAGTCCGCTTGAGTTCCATGCGCGGCATTGATTCGAAATATATCCACGCCGTGAATGACCAGCTCCGTCAAAATTGCGATATCTTCGCAAGCGGGGCCCACCGTCGCAACAATCTTGGTTCGAGCTTCGCTAAGCGTATTACGTGGCATTTTGTTGATTCGACTCTTAAAAAAGGAGAAACGAGCGAGCGATGCGAGTCACGCATGAGGCGTATTGTCACGTTTCACATCGGGTTTGGCTACAGGAGTACGTCAATTTGCTTTCCAGGTCAACATGGTACACTGGCCCACGAAACAGCGACGCTCTGCAAGGAATCCTTATGCTTGTTATAAGGTAAGACATGCGAACCTTGGACGTCGCCCATGAAACCTGGAAATTTTTGGATGTCACAGCGAAACGATTGGAAAGAAAAGCGAGTAGTTGTGGCTGGTGGTACGTCCGGCTTAGGTCTCCATCTGGTTCTGGCCGCGGCGGCTCAAGGTGCCAAAATCGTGATCTTGGGACGCGATCGCGAACGATTAGAACAAGCATGCCAGAAAGCGAAGGCGGCTGGTGCTCAAGAGGCGATCGGATTCTCGATCGATTTGCGAGCTATTTCTGTCCCGTGCGGCCAACCCATCGATTCGCTGGGCGACGACGTTCGGCTGCAATCGTTTCTGGAAACCAACGAAGTGAATCTGTTAATCAACGCGGTCGGTCGCTCGGACCGGGGACCGATCTCATCCGTATCAGCTGCTGATCTACGGTCTTTATTGGAGGACAATCTCGTCTGCACGTGGCAATCGATTCGTTTGTTCATGCAATCGTTGATTCGGGCTCGCGGCACCATCGTGAATATCGGATCCCTGGCAGGATTGGTTTCAGCCCCGAATTTGGGCGGATACAACGCCGCGAAATCAGCGCTAACCGCCATGTCGCGCCAGTTGCGATTGGAATGGAAACAGGAGAAGGTCCACGTGATGTTGGTGTGCACCGGTCCGATCGCTCGCGAAGATTCCGGTCGTCGCTACGAACAACTCGCAAAAGATCGAGGGCTCGAAGTTGCCGAGGCTAATGTCCCCGGTGGAGCGGCCAAACTGAAGCTTCTGGAGCCGGTCGGACTTGCGAATCGCATTCTTCGCGATGCATCGTCCAAGCGTTGCGAAGTCGTGATCCCAACGAAAGCAAAGTGGCTAGCGGCCATCACATCTCTTTGGCCTGCTTTGGGAGATTGGATACTGGTCAAGTTTCTGAAACGCTGACCGAGTTCTATGTCTTTTCGATCACGAAGGCCGTAACCGCGGTAAAGCCATGAGTCAGGTTCCGGTTGCCTACGGGCGCGAATTCACCGGCTGCAAACAAGCCTGCCAAAGGAAGCCCTGGGCAAAAGCGATCGATGGCCAACGCATCGTGATTCGACGCATGGAACATCCGTTGGCCTCGTCCATTGCAGCTGAAAAGAAGCCCAGCTTTGCTATTGGCGGTTTCGGTCTCCATCTTGCCCAGCAATTGATGGAGATCTGCATCGGCGCCCTCGGCATCGCGAACGTGAAATCGCACTGTTTGGCCAACTTGGAAACGATCCGTCACCTCGATCCCATCGCAATCGGGGTCGATTCCTTGCACGTTTCGGATCAAGAAATCGCCGTGCGAAAACGTGTCGGAGTATTCCGTAATCGCGCGGCCGATCAACAACGCATCGATCGCCATTTGTCGTTCTCGATTAGGCAGTCGTTGAATCATGTCTTTCAGAATTGTCAGCGCGGGTTTGCCTCCTAATCCGGTAATCGTGTTGCCATCCAGGGCGGTGACAATCATGGGTTCGCCGATAGGGCTACAGCCTTGGCTGACGATGGCTTTCCACTTCAATTCCGGGGGCAGTACCAAGCCGACTGCACCTCGGGTTAGGATGGAATCGTTGCAAAACAGAAGGTTCGGATTTCCCCAGTTTTGACTGCTGCAGTATCCACCAATGATAGGGACGATGGGCTGACCACGTTCAGGTTCCAAAGCATCGTTCAGCATGTCCACGGAGAAGGTCAATGGGCAGCCTACGACCAGCAGTCCACCTGCCTCGCGTGCTTCGGACAAAGCTTCATCGGAAAACCCTAGAACGGTCGGTCCGTCCGGTGTTTTCAAGCATTCCATCGGGAAAATCAATGGTGAGCGACTCAGGCCGCCCAAAAGCAGAACGCTCGCCGCGCTTTGCCCTTCGATTTCTCGGCCTGTGCCAACGATGCTCTCCGCCGAGCAACCGAAGAAAGGAACGTCGGGCGCTAGTTCCGATAACGTCTCGCGAATTGCGGAGGCCTGCTCGGCCAATCGTTCGCCACTCACGAACAAAAAGACGCACCCGAGCGGCTCACGCAGGCCGTCCGATGCGACCCGAAAGGCATTGCGAACGGCGACATGGAGCGATGGGTGTTCGGCGATTCCACTGCTTGCAAACATCGGTATTAGGTTCCTTGAAGAATCGCTACAAGATCGCGATCCATCTGCCCTCGAGTCAGCACCAAGTCGGCGCCCGCATCTTCAGCCGCTTGCAGTCGTTCTGCGTCGACGTGCGGTCCGAATGCAAGAATCTTTCCATCGGGAAACGCACTTTTGATTTGAGGGATTTCCAACGCCAGGTCAATCGTCCGCAGTGTCAGATCGATCAAGATCATGGAAACTGCGTTGGGTTCCGAAACACGTTCGATCAGTTTTGCGACAGACCTTTCGGTCAGGCAGGTTTTGTTAGCCGAGCGAGCTGTGCTGCTGATTCGCGACTGAAACATCAAATCGCTGGAAAGTAGTAGGATCATTAAATAGCTCCGGGTCCGCGTAGTTCGTCATCGATGGTGATCGCATCCAAGACCGGAAGAACAAAAATTTTTCCGTCACCCACACAGCCTTCGGAACCGGTTTTGGAGATCGATGTTATGGTCTCAACCGTCCTTTCCAGGAAGTCCTCATTGACGAAAATTTCGAGCGTCACTTTTCTCAGCAAGTTGATTTTGTATTCGACACCGCGATAGCTGGCGGTGTGCCCTTTTTGACGACCATAACCTTGCGATTCCAACACAGTCATGCGTTGGACTCCGATTTTAAGGAGGGCTTCGCGGACCGCCTGAAGCTTGTTCGGTTGGATGACAGCGATTAACAATCTCAAGATGGTGTCGGGCTACTTTTCCAGTGTTTCAAGGTTCTTGATTCGCAGCTCCAGGGCGCGACGATTCGTTTGCTCACAAACTTCCAGCAAGTGCTTTGCATAGTACAGTGATGAATCGACCAGGCCAACAGATTCCGCAAGATCCAATGCCAATTCGAGCGCTCGACGTCGTATCTTCAATTCCGGTGGGGGATCGCGATAAAGGGCGGCTTTGCGAAAGGCGGCCAACGCCTCCAAAGGACGATTCAGTGTCTGAAAGCACATTCCCAATTGAAGGCTTGCTCGCGATCTAAGTTCCGAGGTCTCGGATGCGGTATTCAGCAATTCGATCGCGTCTTCAATGCGTGCCAATTGCCGCAAAGCGATTGCCCAAGTGATCAAGATTTCTTTCTGCTCGGGGTGTCGTCGATACCGATCTCGACAAACTCGAATGCGTTCGTTGGCGAAGTTGACTTCCGCTTGCTCTAAATCGTATTTGTGCTGTTCCGTGGGATCTTGTGCGTACGTGGTTTTGGCTTGATCAAGCAACTGATTGGCTTGTTGCAAAAGCAGATCTTCGCGAAGCATCAACAGAGGTTCATGATCGGGACAAGCCAGCACCCCCGATTCGAGCACTCGTTTGGCATCGCTCCAACGTTCTTGCCCGACGTAGATTTGCCCCAGCTCCACATAAGGTTCGGGGGTCGCCGGGTTGTTGCGGATGTCTTGCTCTAATTCTTGAAAACGCTGCAGTGGAATTTGGCCACGGCGATCGGCGGCAACTGCAATCGTTGGCCGCGAAAACAAAGAATCCGTATCGGAAAACTTCAGCAACAGCTTAGGGGCTGAGCCTGAATCCGGCGTGGTTTTGGGAAGGTTGGGTTCGGTCGAGCGATTCATATCCCTGATTGTATACGAAACCACCCGTAAAAATAAATCGGCCCGTTTGGCAGTTCGCCATCGAGGCGATAGAGAGGCTGCCAAACGGGCCGCTTGATCTCGCGAGCCGCTGAAGTGGGTAGCTTGTAGATCGCGACCAGGGCACTTGCAAAGGGGCCTCGTCGAGTGCTATCAGCCGGTAACGGGAATGTTTCCCACCTTGAATACGGTATTAGTGTAACGGAAACCCATCGACTCGTAAAGTCGGATCGCGCCCAGGTTGTGGACGGTGACCTCCAACTGGACCTCGGTACAGCCTGAATCGCGGAAGCCTCGCAGAGCCAAACGCAGCAGGGATTGGCCGATCCCTCGTCCTCGAAAGGCGGGCACAACGCCAACGTTTTGGATGGCGCCAAGCTTGCCATCGAGTCTTAAACCTTGGATCGTGCCGGCGGGTGTTTCCAATCCGCCGGACGGTTGCCCCATGGCCAACCAAGTCGCCTCCGGTACAAAATTGGCCCGCTGAGATAAATCTCGCATCAGCTGTTTGCAGCCTTCGCGATCTCCTAAGCACGGAAACACAGATGCGTCGATCTCGAATCGAAAACTTTCCCATTTCGCAAGCGAGTGCAGGGTGATCAGCTTGTCGCCCCAAGGCAAAAAGTCGATTTCACCCAAGGCATTTTGGCCGTGAAATTCTTTTTTCGTATCCAAATGGACGTTGGGTGAATCCGGCAAGTCCAGATTCACTTGACGCAAATCGATCTGCATTCGGTGGCGTTTCAAATAGACGACTGGCATGCTGAGTTCTAGGTTGGGTCGCGAGCCTCACCCCGTAGCATGGCGCTTCGTGGCAGATAGGCACACATGGCAATTCCAATAAAGTAGAGACCTACCAAAGGGATGGCCATACCAAGCATGCTGGCGATATCAGCTGGGGTCAAAATCATGGAAACAAAGGAGATGATCAAGATCGCCATTCGCCACTGTGAAACGTACAGACCGATCGTGGTGATTCCTAGCCTTTCCAAGACCAGCATGACCAAAGGCAGCTGGAACGAGATACCGAACCCAAGCGGCAATAGCAATGCAAAGGACATGTAATCGGTCAATCGCGGTGAAGCACCAATTCCCATGCTGGCGTTGAACTCCAACAAGAAGTTGATGACCAATTGGAAGATAACGAAGAACGCCAAACATGCCCCGGCCCAAAAGAGAATCAAGCTAGTAGGCAAAAAGAAATAGACGTACCTTCTCTCATGAGGGTACAAGCCGGCTGATACGAATTGCCAGATGTGAAAAAAAATGCCCGGGCTAGAAACAACCGCTGCCACAACAAACGCAGCTTTGAACCAGATCAAAAAGGGTTCCTGCAGACCAAGTGCTTCCGTACTGGCTTTGACACCGATAAATTCACGAAATGCAACCAAATTCTCTGTGTTTGGAAGACCCGCCGCATCTGGATTGGCTGCCTGCTCCTCGTTCAAGCTGCCGTCCAGCGAGGCTTTCAGGCGGGTGATGTCAAGAAAGACCACGTGACTGACCTTTTCCTTCTCAACCATCCAAGCGGTTAGGTCTTTGGAGACTTCTTCCCCGGTCGCCTCTTTCATCTCCTCGATACTTCGCTTTTTGTAAAACTCGCGAAGCGCTTTTTCAAGCGGGGTCTGCATATAAGTGACGACCGAAGATGCCATGGGCAAACCAATAGCAAGTCCTGCTGCCAACCAAATCGTGCACTTGACCAACGCTCTACGCAGCTCTTCGAGATGTTCGCCGAAGCTCATCGAGCTCTTCTCGAAGAGATCGTCCGCTTTCTTCAAGCTCAAAGTACTCTTTGTCATTAATTCGATTCCTAAAGCCCAAAGCGGAGCGATGCGTAAATAAACCAAGGTTCTACGACGCGCAGATCAATGGTTGCTGCCATGTTATCTCGTTTGATGTAGACTTTGGCTAGTTATCCAGTTTGTTCTTCCTTCTGCTTTTGGCAATCCATGTTTTTACCAGAACAGCCGATTCGTTTTGAACCCATTTTTCGTTCGTACATTTGGGGTGGGGACCGCCTCGCCTCGCAACTTGGGAAAAAACCGCCCGGGAGCGGGATTTGGGCCGAAAGTTGGGAAATTGTTGACCATCGCGAAGGGGAGTCGGTAGTATCCGAAGGGCATTTAGCAGGCTGGACACTGCGGCAATTGATCGAGTCATTTCCGCTGGAGATTCTCGGGAAGGATGCTCCCAGCGAACGTTTTCCCCTCTTGCTGAAGTATCTGGACTGCGAAAGAGTACTCAGCGTCCAAGTTCATCCCAACGACGAATACGGCGAGAAAATGGCTCAGCCAGACCGAGGCAAAACAGAAGCTTGGTACGTGATCGAAGCCGTTCCTGGTGCAAAACTGTATGCCGGATTAAAACCAGGGGTCGACCGTCAAACGCTGGAAAAAGCTGTGGCAGAGGAACGAACCGAGGACTGCCTGCATGTTCTTTATCCCAACCCCGGAGATTGCGTCTATATCCCCGCTGGCACTCTGCACGCTCTAGGTGAAGGACTTCTGGTCGCCGAAATCCAACAGGCTAGCGACTGTACCTTTCGTCTCTACGACTGGAACCGGGTGGATAAGGACGGCAAACCACGGCAACTGCACATTGAACAAGCCCTGGAAGTCACGGATTTCCAATCGGGTCCGATTCAGGCCGTGGAAAAGACCAAGCCACTACCCAATCAAGCTCGAAGGCTGGTCGAATGTGACAAATTCGTTCTCGACGAATACGATCGCGCGGGCGGCTATGAAATCCAATCCAACCAGTGGGCCATTGTGACGGTCCCGAAAGGATCCGCTTCCATCCGTAGCCAACAAGAAACCTTCGAAATGTCCCGAGGTCAATCGCTACTCGTTCCAGCAGCGTGCAAAGATGCGATCTTGGAAGTGCATGAACAGTCTGTCGTGCTAGTTAGCACGCCTTGAAACAGCTGATCGCGATTACAAATCGTCTGCATCCAACGATAGCGGTTCCATGACTTTCGTGTTGCGTTCCACCGCGATGACCACGGTTTGCTCATCCACTCCGTCGCGGCTTTTCGCGGTCGCTGCTAAAACCTGACGCCGATCTGGCAATGGCATTCGAATGGAAAAACTGCCATCGGTCCGTACCTTGACCGGTTCCGTTCCAACGGCGACATGCGCCTCGGGATGTGTCGATCCAAAAACAACTAATTCTGCATCGACGTCAAAATGAAAATGCTTGTGCCGTTTCAGTGAGCCCTCGGCACCACTACCAAACTGGGACAGTACGTCCGCATCCATCGTCCGCTTCAGTTGCTCTTCGAACACCTCGGTCAAATCGCCAGTCTGAGTATCATCGCCATATCCACCGCTCATGGCATAGATATGCTCTGCATTCTTTGCAATATCTGCCCAATGATCGTCGGTAGCACTTTTTCCGCCTGGTGCTGGTGTGCTGACAGTGTTGCTACGAGCCAACTCATAGAATCGCTCGCCAGCGGTGATGTATCCCATCAGCATCCGAAAACGGCTTGGGGGATTGTCCACTTCGATGTACCAATTGCGAACACCGCCATGAATCTCAATGTCTCGGGCCACCGTCTCGGCATTCGAGGTTGTGCCGGAGTCGTCCATTTTCAACAGACGCAAGATAGGCTTCACGGTATGCCAGTTTTCAGCCAGCGATGCCTTCGCACGATCGACCGTTTGACGCGTAATGTCCCAATGAGCGTGTAGCCAATAAGGATCTCGAACCATCAAAATCAAACGGTCCTGGCCTTTCACGACCGGCGGGACCTGAGTGATCGGTGTGAGCGAGCTCTTGGGTAACGTTTGCGCTAAATCCTTGCGAAGCTCTTTTTCAGCCTGAGCCTTGCGAATCTTGGCAACGATCTCTGGGTTGGTGTTCGAAGGGGGCGGGACTGGTTCCGAGTGCTTCTTGACGGCAACCGGTTTCTTGGCCTTTACGGACGGGGGGATCGAAGAGGGAGTGGACGCAATTTTCTTGGGCTTCTCGCTGATCTTCGCAGTCGGCTCGGCTGCCATGACCTTCTTGGGCGTTGCCGAAGACTTCGGCTTTGGCTTGGATGAGCTCACGGGCGCAGCTAGTGATTTGCCCCTTGCCGATCCGGTTTTGATTTCCGGCTTTTTGGGTGCGACGACTTTGGATTTTGCCGGCTTTATAACTACTTTTGCTGAAACGCTGGCCTTGGGCGACTTAACGACTTTCACCGGTTTCGATGGGCTCTTCGCGGCTGTTTTCGAAACGGAAGCGTTCGTCTTCGAGTCAGACGATTTTACGGGGGTGGCCTTAGCTGTGGCTGCAACCTTACCTTTGGAAACCTTCGAAGCGGAGACCGTCGGCTTCTCGTTAGCAGTTTTGCTAATTTTGGAGGCGGAAGATTTTTGCGAGCTCTTCGGCTTGTTTTTTGATGCGCTCAATGGAAACTCCATCATAGGATTGGACAACATAAGCCAAAATGGGATTGCAATCCCGCTAAGGTGGAATCCAAGTATGCTTACTCTTGATCTCCATTTCTAGACAGATCAGTCGCAATTGCCCGCGAAAGCTGGCCAAAATCGTTCAGAAGTCAACCCAAGGCAACTCGAAATGTCCCAAGAATCGTCAAATCACAACCAATCGGAACAACCCGACATCCGAGGTAACCAGGGTGAAAGACCGGAAGATTTGACGGAGGCAGATTTGGCTCGGATTGAAACTCAAGCCAACACGAACGCCTTTTCAAGAGCGATCGCAGTCATGATCCTGATGTGCGTTCCTGGCGTGCTCGGACACTACCTGGACACCCTGCTTGGAACGCAGTTCTTCATTCTGGTAGGGTTCGTGTTCGGGATGATCGTCGCAATTTGGGGGCTGCTCTATGTCTCCCGAATCGCGGACGCAACCTCCAAACGGAACCGAGAACTGAAGCAGAAAATGAAAGCCCGCGACGAGTCATCCCCTCTTTGAGCCCGTGAACCCCCGCCCCATCAGCCCTTGCGACTGACGGACGCTAGAGCTAGTTGCCGAAGCGAAACAACCGCGGCGGATTCGGGTAGGGAGTCCAGCTGTTCTATCGCTTCGGCGATCAACCGCTTGGCATACGCCAAAGTGAAGTCCGAAGCATCCGAAGCGATCATCGCTTGCTGTAGCTCTACCAGCGCGTTGTCTTCTCCTTGATTCAAGCATTGAATCAGACGCAGCCTATCTTCGGTGGCCAAAGAGCTCAAGGCCCGCAGAGCTGGCAAAGTTGGCTTGAAGGAACTCAGATCCGTCCCGAGCGTTTTGCCGGCGTGATCTTGATTTCCCCAAACATCCAACCAATCGTCATACACTTGAAATGCGGTACCAAGCTTCAGCCCAAAACGTTGCAGTCGATGGCAGGCCGTTTCGTCTCCCCCACCGCTCCAGGCGCCAAGCGAACAGCTGACGGCACACAGCGCTCCCGTTTTGGCTTCCAGCAACTGGATGTAGTCTTCGATGCCAATTTCGAAATGGCGAATGCTTTGCCCTTGCAGAATCTCTCCCTCGCAAACCTGCTTGGCAGCGTCTGCAATCCAGCGACCTGGTATGGTCGAACTACCTCGATTCGCAAGACCATAAGCATGGGCAAACAGCCAATCGCCAATCAATATGCTCGATGGCACATCCCAACGTTCATGGACGGTTTGCTTGTGGCGACGGACAAGAGCTTTGTCTAAAACATCATCATGCACCAGCGTTGCAGTATGGACCAGTTCGACAACAGCCGATAACCGCACAGACTCTTCGGTCGGTTCCCCGCAAGCTTTCGCTGCCAACAATAACAAGCAGGGCCGTAGTCTCTTTCCGCCAAGCTCCCCGACATATTCCAACATTTCTCGGATGGAGGAATTGCCCGTCTGAAGTTCGGACTTCAACAGTGCTTCGACGCGGGACAGTTCCGACGAAATAGGAGCCATGGCGGATCGTAGCAACAGTCGATACGCTTCGGCGTTCAATTCACCTGCGACCGTTAGTTGCTCCGTCAAACGGTCCGTTGGAACATCGTAAGCTCGGTTCGGGCTGTTTGATGGGAATCCGATTCTGCCGGAAGTCTCGTTGATAAAGACGTTGGGTTGCCGAAACGTTTTGGTCGAATCCATGGAGATTTCACTTGCTTCTTAAGTAACTCCCGTTCGCTCCGCCGGATTTTTCCAGGAGCATGATATCGGAAATCACAATGGCCTGATCAACTGCCTTACACATGTCGTAAACGGTCAATGCTGCGACGCTGACCGCGGTAAGCGCTTCCATTTCGACACCCGTTTTGCCGGTCGCTTTGACAACAGCTTTCCAGGTAAGCTCCGTAGACGAGGTCCATTCGTAGCTAATTTCAACGGAATCAATCAAGAGAACATGGCACAAGGGAATCAAAAGACTGGTCTGTTTTGCTGCCTGAATCGCCGCAATTCTTGCGACCGCGATGCAATCACCCTTTTTCAGGGTGTCAGACCGCACGGCATGAGCGGCTTCCACCGAGAGCGTAACTTTGCTGGTTGCACACGCGGTTCGTCTTGTAATTTGCTTGCTGCCTACGTCCACCATGCGTGCCTCGCCTGAATCACTGACATGAGTCAACGAGGAGGATGCTGGTGGTGCTTGTTCCTGAGGATTCTTTGAAACGGTCATTAGAAACGCACGTACCAGCCCATCTGCAAAAGGAACGACCTAATTAACAAAACGTTCAAAATAAAGGTGACGATTCTGCTGCTAAGGCGTTTTCAATCGCTCCCTACTGAGCCGCAGGCGATAGCCAAATGGCACTCACTTTGTAGTTTGCGCAAGCAAATTACTGAGCCGCGGGCGCTAGCCGCGTTGATCACGAGCGATAAGCAATAAGCTGTAAGGTATAAGCCATAAAACTTACACCTTACACCTTTCACCTTACTCAGCGTATTCAGCGCCGAAGAATTCCTTGCTTTCGCTGACGGTTGCCTTGATGGTGCGCTTTCCTTCTTGCCAATCGGCGGGGCAAACTTCCCCGTGAGTTTCGACAAATTGCAGAGCTTTTACCATTCGTAGGGCTTCGTCGACACTTCGTCCAAGCGGAAAATCATTGACAACTTGGTGACGTACGATTCCGTCTTTGTCGATCAGAAACAGTCCGCGAAGAGCAACGGCGTCGCCGACCAGAACGTCGTAGTCGCGAGCAATCTGCTTGTTCAAGTCCGCTACCAGCGTGTACTCGACCTTGCCGATCCCGCCTTCCTTGCGGCTCAAGTTCCGCCAGGCCAAGTGCGAATACTCGCTGTCCACCGAAACACCGATGATTTCCACTCCCAAGTCCGTGAATTCCTTGGCTCGATCCGAAAACGAGATAATTTCGGTGGGGCACACGAATGTAAAGTCGAGCGGGTAAAAGAACAGCAAGACGTACTTGCCCTTGAATTGGCTTAAAGAGACTTCAGCAATGGATCCATCGCGAAGAACTGCGTTGGCTTTGAAATTCGGAGCTGGTTTGGTGACCAAAACGGACATGGAAAATTTCCTGGTTGGTTTGTGTTAAAGTGAAGTCGAATCGTCAATCGTCCCTATTGTTCGGAGATCGTCAAGGCTAAGAAACATGAACATCCCAGCATCTTCAAATCGAAGTGATACTTTCACTACAATCCAGGAACTCAAGGCCATCGTGAATCAGTTCGTTGCGGAGCGCGATTGGGAACGTTTTCACCAGCCCAAGAACTTGGCCATGTCGATCGCGATCGAAGCAGCCGAACTGATGGAACACTTTCAGTGGACGGGGACTGAAGCTGCGCCGGATTCCATCACAGACGATTCGCCCGTGGCTCAGGAGATTGCCGATGTGCTGGCCTACACCTTGAGAATGGCGGAAGTTTTAGGGATTGATTTGAGCCGCGCTCTGGAGCTCAAAATGGTTCGAAATCGTCTGAAATATCCCCTGAATTGACCGTTCCTGAAGCCAGGCAAAATGCTGTCCCGACGGCTTAGATGGCAAAATCCGTGGGGATTTTCAGTGATTTTGGAACAAAATCGAACGAAAACCAGGGTTTTTGGGCTGGAATCCCCGTTTCCCGGTTGCATTTTGCCCCCGGCAACCTTTAATTCAGCAAAACCAAAGCTGTCCTCTCGGTTGGACACGATACTTGATTCGACGTTTGTAAAAGGGATTTATCGCATGGCGAAAGCAGCTGCCAAGACAGAAAAGCCACTAACCAAGGTCCAGATCTTCACGAACATCGCTGAAGCGACTGGTCTTTCCAAGAAGCAAATTGCGGAAGTTTTCGAGGCCCTCAAGGTTGAGATTTCGAATTCCGTTGGTAAGAAGGGCGTTGGCTCGTTCGTCATTCCAGATTTGTGCAAGATCGTCCGCATTCAGAAGAAGGCTCTTCCAAAGCGCCAAGTTCGCAACCCTCAAACGGGTGAAATGAAATGGGCAGATCCAAAGCCAGCTTCGACAGCCGTTAAGGTTCGTCCTCTCAAGAAGCTCAAGGACATGGTTTAATACCAGGTCGACAAAGCTTCCATCTAAGATACGATCTTGGGCAGGCACTTTTGCTTGCCCATTTTCGTTGATACGCCGATCGAGAGGTTATCCTTGCGACTGATACTGATGGGGACAGGTCCTTTTGCTGTCCCAAGCTTTGATGCCCTAAGAATCTCCGGACAGGAAATCGCCGCCGTCATTACAAGGCCCGCGGTCGTTGGTTCAGCAAAGAAAGCTCCACCCCCTAGCCCGGTTCGCATGTGGGCCTCCGAAAATGGGCTGCCCATCTTCGACCCGGCTTCCATCAATGACCCCCAAACGATGGATTGGCTTGCTTCGCTTCAGGCCGATTTGATGGTCGTTTGCGACTACGGCCAAATCCTGTCACAACATGCCCTGTCCGCCACCAAACTGGGCGGCATCAATCTGCATGGCTCGTTATTGCCCAGGCACCGCGGGGCTGCTCCCGTGCAATGGTCGATCCTGGCCGGCGACCCAACCGCTGGCGTCTCGATCATTCATATGACTCCCACCTTGGACGGTGGCCCCGTTCTTCATCAACTTGCAACGGAAATTCTACCATCCGAAACTGCGGAACAATTAGAACGTCGACTCAGCCTGCTCGGGGTTGAATCCACCCTGGCGTCCGTTCGGGATCTAGAATCAAAACGATCGCTCGCCGAATGCACCGAAATGGGCATCCTTCAAGACAAACAGAAAATGACCAAGGCCCCAAGGCTCAATAAGCAGGATGGGCAATTGGATCCGCAGTACCCAGCTCGACTATTGGATCGCTTGGTGCGTGGGCTGCAGCCATGGCCAAGCACCTTCACCAATGTGATGTTCCCCGATGGCAAGTCTTTGCGTCTGATTGTTTCTCAAGCTCGCGCGGTCGACGTGCCAGTGGATGCAACGATCGGAAAACCAGGTGATCTTCTCCTTGGGCAAGAGAACGCAGCCCTACAGCTCGTTACGGCCGATGGCATCTTGGTCCTTGAAACCGTTCAGCCCGCAGGCAAAAGGTCGATGGACGCATCCGAATTCGTCCGAGGTCACTCGCGATACGAGAGATTGCACGTCGAACCAGTTTCCGGAACTCATCGAATCCTGAGTCAATTAACATCATGATGAAACTCGCCACGATCCTTAGTGCTTTGCAGCAAATCGCGCCGTTGGAATACGCGGAATCCTGGGACAATGTTGGACTGTTGGTTGGTTCCTCTGAAAAAAACGTCTCGGTAGTGATGACTTGCTTGACGCTTACGCCAACCACCTTGGCGGAAGCGATGGAACGGCAAGCCCAATTGGTCGTATGCCACCATCCAATCCCATTTAAACCCCTAGCTCGCATCACCAACGATACATCGACCGGCAAGCTGTTGCTTCAGGCGATCGAGGCCGGAATCGCAATCTATTCGCCTCACACCGCCTGGGATAATGCCAAAAAAGGTATCAACCAGCAACTGGCGGATATGTTGGAACTGACATCCGTCCGACCTCTACAAAACTTTGCAAATGGATCTGGGCTGGATGAAGCCGTTGGTGTGGGACGTTATGGATACGTCCACGGGCAACAATCTCATACGATCGAAGAACTCTTTGAACGGCTTCAGCAGCATATCCCAAACATTCAAGCGAAATCGACTCACGACGCCACGCATGGCGTTCGCAAGGTCGGAATTGTTTGTGGAAGCGGTGGAAGCATGTTGGGACTGGTTGCGAGCCGCGGCTGCGACGCCATGTTGACCGGCGAAGCAACCTACCATCAATGTTTGGAGGCCGAGTCCCGAGGGATTGCCATGCTGTTGATCGGCCATCACGCCAGCGAATCCTTTGCAATGAACCGCCTCGCTCAACATTTGCAAGCGGATCTCAAAGAGGTGCTCGTCTGCACATCGGAGCGAGAAACGTCCAACTTTTAATCCTAGTTGGTTTCCTGCGTTGCCTTCGCGTCACAAACCGATTGCCTGATCGCTTAAGAACTCGATTTCACCACTGACGACATCGTACATCGCACCCACGATGGCGATTCGTTTCGAATCTAATAGTCTTTGGATGGTCGCGCTTTCTTGCGGTATTAAGTTCACCGCATGGATGACGTTCTTCTTCGCAACTTCGTCGACGATCGTCTTTTTCAGTTCGTCAGATGCACTCGCAATCCTAGGTGCCACAGTTGGGTCGATCGACTTTTGAATCTCGTCGATGATCAAGTCCAAGTGGTCGCACCCTGTCGCTTCTTTCACATTGTTGCCGGAACAACTTAGATCTACCGCGGTGGTCACGGCTCCGCAGCGGGTGTGCCCCATCACAAGAATGAGTCGTGCACCAGCCACCGCAGTCCCATACTCCATGCTGCCAAGCACCTTGGACCGTACCACGTTTCCCGCAATGCGAATGGTAAAAATGTCACCAAGGCCAACGTCGAAAATGATCTCGGCCGGAGAACGGGAATCAATACAGGTCAACACAATCGCAAGGGGATGTTGACCCGCCGATGTACCAGACAATTGCCGTCCAAGATCGCGAGTCAGTCGAATGCCAGATCGGAATCGCTGATTTCCTTCCCGGAGAGCGTTTAGGACGTCACGGGGCGACATCCGCTCTTGAAGTTGTTGCGTCGTAAACTCCGTAAACAGAATGCGATTGGGGATTCGAAATTCGGGGCGGAAGCCTTTGGTGCTGACCAATACGTTTCGAGCGACCGCGGTTTTCGCAATGAAATCTCGGATTAAACTTTGGATGTCCGGGTCCATGTAATAGGTCTCTTCCGCATCCAAAAGCAAATGCTTCCCCGGTTCGGCTTGGCTAAGTGCGTTCTCGAGCGCGACCCGATTGAGAAAGCTGACCTGATTGGCCAGCTGGATATGATCGACTTCGCCAGCGAGATGGTTCTCCTTGATTTGCGTGATCGGACGACGGACATTTCCCGCCAGGATAAAGCCAAAACTTACCGCCAGTCCAATTCCTACGCCGATAATCAAGTCCGTCAAAACAATAGCCACCAAGGTAACCATGAACGGTACGAACTGATGCACCCCTTCCTTGTACATTTGCGAGATGACGGTCGGACTTGCCAATTTGAATCCGGTCGCAAGCAGAATGCCCGCTAGGCACGCCAGCGGAATTTGATTGAGATACGTGGGTAGGAAAACGACACTCAGCAACAGCAGACCACCATGGATAATTGCGGACAGTTTGCTACGTGCCCCTGAGTTGATATTGACGCTGCTGCGTACGATCACCGAAGTGACGGGTAGGCCACCAATCAGGCCGCAAGCCATATTCCCAACCCCTTGAGCCACAAGCTCACGGTTCGGTGGTGAGATTCGTTGCCGAGGATCAATCTTGTCGATCGCTTCTAGATTCAACAGTGTTTCCAGTGATGCGACGAACGCGATCGTAACGGCGGCCGTAAGGACAGTCGGCTGATTCCAGTCTGCCCATTGGGGCATTCGCAAGAAGCCAATCAGGTCGCGATACTGCTCGGCGACGGGTACCTCCACCAAGTGACTTGCTTCAATCGTCCAGGCTCCTCCAATCCACTGAAACAGCTCGCTCAATCCAACGCCAAACAAGACGACCAGCAACGGAACGGGGATCGGGCTCTTCTTGCTGACCTTGAAACGGTCCCAACTCACCAATAGCAGCAACGACAACAATCCAATCACCATCGCCCCTTGATGCACCTCGCCAAAGAACAGCCGACCAATCTCAGAAAAAGTATTCTCGTGATCCGGCTGTTCGAACCGCATTTCTCCTTGGGGATCGTTGTCATGCCCCAAAATGTGGGGAATCTGCTTTAAAATCAAAATCACACCAATCGCAGCCAGCAGCCCCTTGATCACCGCAGAAGGGAAGAATGCCGAAAGCGTGCCAGCTCGCAACAAGCCCATCACGATTTGAAGGATGCCCGCCAAGAACAAAGCCAACAGGAACGTTTCAAACGACTTGAGGATTTCCAGTTGGGCAGCCACGATGGCGGTAAGGCCAGCAGCCGGACCGCTGACGCTTGTCTGCGATCCACTCATGGCCCCCACTAACAGACCACCCACGATTCCAGCAAGAATCCCAGAAATGAGCGGTGCACCTGAAGCAAGAGCCACACCCAAGCACAGCGGAAGCGCAACCAGAAAAACAACAACGCTTGCGTTGAAATCGCGCGCTAAATTTCCAAGAGATGTTCGATTCATACAAGGCAGCCGTTTTGAAAGGAGTACTTCACCTTCGAGTATACACTTTTTGCCCCTGCAAGACGATCCTACTCTTTGTGTCCAACATGGCCCCTGGGAAGAAGGTTTGGCAAAAATGCTTTTGTTATGTTGCAACCAAGCCTATGCATGCACAATACTAATGCTTGTTTTCGTGGCCTCGTTTACAAGAACTTTGGCTTCGAATCGTTTTTTCGAACTGCCACTCTGGTTTTCGTGAGCCATGGAAAGACCCGGACGGATGAGTAAAAGAAAACTTACCCTTGTGCTTCGATACATCTATCTCATGAAAGTTGTCTCACTCCCTGGATGGATGCTGCTGTTTTCTTGTTCGTTGCCGGCGATATTCGCACAGGAAATGGACATCAAACATGCGAAGTCGCTGATTTCGCTGATTCAACAACCGAATAGTCCTGAACGCGACAAAGTGGACGAGATCCTTTCTCAAATCCCGCCTCAGTCCCCCTTCCTCCCGGTGGCAACCCAAGCTGCCTCCATCGTTCACATTCAGCAAAGCCAATTTTCCAAAGCTTGGAAATGCCTTAAGTCCAACCCTACTAAGAGTTCATCCACGCCCCATTTGCAGCTAGGACAGCACCAACTTAAGCTTTGGTTGCTGCTGGAAGCAGAATCAACGCAAGATGCGGAAGAGATCTTCGAGAAAATCGTCGGCTTGGCCTCCTCCGACACACTTGAAAGCAGTCAGAGGGTTGCTTTGATCGAGGATCTAGGCGGACTGATCGGTATGCTAGAAGCGGATGAACAGCAGAAGGCCATATCGGAGGCAACAATCCAAAATGCCAAAAGTGCATTGGAAACACTTGCTGGCAAATCCGATGCTTCGCGATTCCGGACGGAATGGGAAAAATCGAACCAGCACGGTAAAGCTATACTGGCTCGTGTTGATGAGTTTCGCAGTTTAAGTCTCGACGAAGCAAAGGCAGTTGTCAGTTCTTTAGAAACAGAACTAGCAGACGCGAAAACAAACGTCGAATCCTTCAAGGAACGAATGGAACAGGAAACAAAAGCGATCGACGAAGTGGAGATGATTCGCAAACAACTTTTTGCCACGAAAAAAGTGCTCAATAACGAATGGGATAAGGAGACAGAAGGTAAACCACGGCCCCCCGTCGCTCCTAAAATTCCTGTCGAACCGAAAACAACCTATAGAAGGGACAAAGATACGGGAAAGCGAGTTGTCGTCGACGAGCCATCGGAAACTGAAATGCGAGAATACCGCCGCAGAATGGAAAATTATCGCTCTGAGCAAAGGCAGTACGAAGATGAAGTGCGATCCTTTCCTACACGAATGGCGGATTGGCAGCAGAAAGATCTTCAGCGACGCACCTCACTCAAGGCGGAAATGCAACAAGTGAATGCGGCTATCTCGTTGAAGGACAAAGAAATCAAGGAGGCCAAAAACCAAATGCGGTTAGGTACCGTTGCCGAGCTCAAGGAGGCTGTGTCGCAACAGAACGAATTGAGCGAAAAGTTGTTGGTCTCTCAATTCGCGTTAGCCGATGTATCCGATTCTGCGAAAAAAACCAAATCAAGTATTCGTCCATCTCGGTTCGCATTGATCGATTACGCTCGGGAAGAATCGCGACTTTCCAAGTTGCTTCGCAATCAAGACGACCTTCGTCGATAGCCGTTTTATGAAAGCGGTATTCTCGCCCCCCTTTTTTCTTACTCGGGGTAAGCTTTCAGTCGGCCTTACAAATCCACCCTTTGCCTGACTATTGTTTTTTGTCCGCGTCGAAGGCTCGTTTGATCCGTTCCAACGTGGAGTCCCAATCTTGGGCGACCAATTCAAAATCGACTTCGGCCCAACGAATGGTTATGCCTTGAGTTAGCCGGGACTTTTCAGAAGAATTCGGCCAGATGGGAAACTGCGCACCATTGCCCATGGTCAGTCGAGCTTCCACCTTTTCACTCATCAAGTAATCAGCGAGCAACGCTGCCGCTGCGGGATGAGGCGCATCCTGAAGAACGCCAATCGTATTGGGGATCAACAAGGTGCCGAATTGGCCTTCGGCTTGGTCGGGGAAAACCAGTTCCACAGGATTCCCAGAATCCTTTTCAATCGTCGCATCGTCGGTGTCGGTCAATGCCCAATCCAACTCGCCGCGACTGACCGCTTGGGCCGTTTGTTTGTTGCCGGCAAGCACCACCGAATTCTTCGCAGCGAGATCGATCCAAGAGCCCCAATTCACGTGCGAGCTTTCGTCGGTAAAGCTCTGCGCCCAAGCTTCCGTCATGGCGAATCCTTTCACGTTCGATCGCAAGGTTGCCATGTGCGTGGCAGTGGTTCCGTAGACGGGGTAGGCTATTCCACATCGATGATGCCACTTGGGATCGGCCAGCTCGAAAACGCTCTTAGGCCATTCGGAAGCGTCCGGTAAACGCTCTTTGTTGACGAGCAAAACGCGAGCGCGTCCCGCGTAACCAACCCAGGTGCCGTCGCTGGCTCGCATCGGCTTCGGCCAGTTAGCAGGGATCTGCCACGAACGCTTTGCCAGCAATCCTTTTTGCTGAAGCCGAATCGTGTGGATGATCTCGTTATTCCAAAAAACGTCACATCGAGTCCGAGACTGCTCTTGTTCAATCCGAGTCACCAGCCCAAGGGTCTTGGATGCTTCCACGTCAAATTGACGTGCGATCTCGACGCCGGGATGGTTGCGATCAAATGCGTCCAGGGTCGGGGCTGCGTACTCGCGATCGGCAGAGGTGTACAAAACGACGCTGTTTTCAGGTCTGGTTGAGCAGCCTGAGGTGCAAAACCACGCTCCAAGAAGGCATAAAACGCCTGAATAACCACTATAAACGGTGACGTTGAATGTTTTGTACACGGAACAAATGACGATTTCGTAAGAATTGATTTGGTACCAAATCGCCATCGACCTATTTTGCAGTGTGGGCCGCGATTAGAAACTCTTGCATCTTCGCGGCCTGCACTCCCTTCCCCCGTTGGCGAGGTTAGCTCTCGTTGAGCTAGCCTCGCCATTTTTATTTGCCTTGCGTCGAAACGCAATGGTGAAATGCTTAGGTGAAACGAGACCGGGCATCCGTGCCCAATACTGGCAAAGTCCATACAAATCCCCTGCGGAGGCAAGCGATTACGACCTAGCTGTACTCCGCTTCCACTTGCGGATTATCTCGTTTTTTCGATGTGCCAGACGTGGGCCTTCATCCATGAAGGCCCAATCATGGTTTATCAGTCGTTAAAAAACGCTTATGAGACGGCCAGTTGAAGAGAACCGGACTTAGCAGCAACGCCTTCGACGAATTCTTCAAAGATGCGGATGTCGAGCGCGCTCGCAGCAGGCGATTCGGGATGGAATTGACAGCCGAATACGAACCAGTCAGGGTCAATGCTTTCGATCCCTTCAATGACTCCGTCTTGGCATCGGCCGGTGACTCGGAAACAGTCCGCCAAACGATCGATGGCCATATGGTGACGACTTGTCACTCGTATTTCACCTTCGCCATAAACACGGCCTAAAATAGAATCGGACTCGACCACTAAGGAATGTCGGTGATTGATATCGTGAGGGTCTCGGTGTGGAATGGCAGAAGGCATATCAATAGGAAGATGATAAAAGAGATTTCCGCCCTGGATCACATTGATCAGTTGTAACCCGACGCCGATCGCCATAAGGCTCATCTTGCGATTTGCGATTTCTTGAGCTAGACGACGATCGAATTCTTCACGTCGTGGTTCCATGGGTTTGACGGAACTGTGCAACATATAACCATCGTTGCGGGGATCGAGATCTGCACCACCCACTAATACAAAACCATCTAGACGGTCCAGCAATTGCTCAAGCATATCTGGATCGCTTGTGGGTGGAACAAGAACAGGAATCCCACCTGCATTTGCAATCGAATCAAAGTAGCCTGCTGCTAAATAGCAGAAGGATGGGGTGCCTTGACTGGCCCCCTTCAAATCACAATTCAAACCAATCAGCGGTCGTTGAGCCATTCGATAGGATCCTCCTATAGGAAAAGTGATATAAAACAAAAGCTTCAGAAGAACTAGTTTTGCAGCTTGAACACTTTTCTCGATAATACCCGCGCTAGTTTTGATCCATCATTTTGCAGGCTACGGATTCCATCCATCAATGCTTGCTAATGACACAGTCAAGAATGTGCGAACAAAAAATAATTTGAGAAAAATGTACCTCGCACCAATGAAACCGATCCTTCGTTTTCAACGTACAAGGTACTGGGAACCCTGGACGTCGTTCATAGAGAAGCAAGTTACATGATCAAGAATGAATTGCAAACAGTCAACTACATTTAGTAGTTGCGAGAAATGCTAGCACGTAGTGCTGTAATGAAACGATTCTTATGGCTCGTTCGGAGTATCCTGTAGATTAGGATCCCTTGGGTTGGGCGCAGCATCGGAAGCAAGGATCACCCAAATGGTTGCAGCTACGATCAAGATCATGCCGACCAAGCTTCCAATCGTGGGAATGCGCCCCTCAAGTACCCCTTTCACAACGACTGCCACCGCGACTTGCGACAATCCCACGACACTGACTCGGGCCGGTGCACCTTTTGAAAATGCCATGGTCAAACAAAGCTGACCGAACGTGGCTGCGACCCCAACGAGAATGATTCGCACCAACGACGATTGGTCGTAGACCCGAGTGGGCGGATCCAGGGGGACAACCAACCAAACCAAAAGGCTTAACGCTGTTGCGACCCCGGAAAAGTGCGTCACCACAGAACGGGTATCCAAATCTTTGACCCTGTGCAAGTTGATCAACGCCACGCCGCTCAGGATTCCAGCTAAGATTGCCGACGGAATAGCAACCCGGGGATTGTACGATTGGCTAACCACCTTGGGACTGGTCTCGATTCCGCTGGAATACACAAGCCAAACACCTAAGCAACTCACCCCTAATGCTAACCAAGTTGGCCTTGCTGGAATCTTGCCAAGCATAGGCCAGGATAAGATTGCGACCCACAAGGGATACATGTTGGTCAGCGCCAAGACGATCTCTGCGTCATAATGAGTGAGCGCGTAGAAGCCACAAATCATGGCCGCCCAGCCTGAAATCGATCGAGCCCACAACGAACGCGGCTTCAAGAATACAAGCTTGGCGCCTCCCGCTATGGCAAGAAATAACGCCAGCACCGTGGCAACCCCCGATCGCACGAAGGTAATCCATGGGTAGGTGAACTGGTCGGCTAACGACTCTGCCAGCAACGCCATCACGGCGAAGAAAAAAGATCCAATCAACATCCAAACGTAGGGCAAGTCAGCCTCCTGCTAAACGGAGAACAAATCCAGCCAAACGCCAGAAGTGCGGTTGGACTAAGTGGAGCGTTTTAACCCAACCATCTGCCCTAGCGTATCCCAAACCGTCTGAACTGCATTACAAATTGCATCGGAAGTCCCCCATTGGCCTCCCCAAGCCGGCATGATCAAAACCATCAAGATCAATGCAGCCCCCGTGGCTACCGTCAAAGTGCTGTCGCGGGGAATTGCACGAACTGGACCTGCGGAGCCACCAACGGATTGATTGACGATCTTCAAGGGGGTTAACTCAGCGACGTGTTGAAATTCTAAGTTGACTAGCTGGTTTTCACCGCCCCATTTCTGAATGCACAGAACTCGCCATAGCATTTCTTGGTAGAGAAGTTTCGGTTTGCTGCCAACCTTCACTCGATTGGCAATCCTCACGGGGACGCGCACGCTGAAACTATCCCGACTCATTTCCACCACCTGAACGGGATAGCTCTTTAATCCCAATTTCAAGGAAGCACGAGAGTTCCCAGCGCTTACTTTGCAGCGATAGGATGGGGTAATATCTTTCATAACAAATGCATCTTCTATCGGACGAAGCGATCGATCTGTGTGTCGAAAGACGGGTTTGCTTTTGCGAAACATTCGCATGGTCCAGATTATTCCCCCTTGGTTTTCAACCGCAGATACTAACCACGGAACTCTCGCTTGCAATTAATCGTATTCGCGAGGAGCGTCTGTGGGTCGACATGAATAATCCAGGCCAACAACTGTGGGATGCCATTCACGGAGTGTGTTGAAGGGAAGCGCAAAGTCACTCGAGATTGGGGAAAGTCTTTGGCAAAATGTAACGACTGGTGCATCCCTGCCACTTGGGTGGCCCTTGACGTTTCCATAGTCGTTTCCTGCTGCGCTCTATTTCCTGCGAATTCCGACTGTAACGGTCGATCCCAATGTTCGCCGGGTAACACGTGTATTTGTTGCGCGATGCACAAATGCTAGCCATTTCAGGCGATTCTCAATACCAGAACTCCGAATGAAAAATCAATCCAGAGGGCATTCTGAAGTCACCTTTCCGTGGATGTTCGCGCTAGGCATCCTTGGGCTGCTCGCTAACACCGCCTCGGCCCAAGTTGCCGGCATATGCATCCCACCTGACGGTGGTTCGTGGCCCATGAATCACGAGCCTTTCGCTGGTGTCCCATCCGAACTTCGATCGCATTTATCCCAGAGCCCTAACGGTGTTTTGCGATCGTCGACCGAGCCAATCAACACCGAACGCCTGCGAGCCTTTCTCAACCGAACGGATTTGCAGAACTACGCTTTAGGCCCCCGTTCGGGTAGCTCCAAGCCGATTGTCAATCGATACGCACCTCATTCTTCTCACGCCCCGCACGCCCCCCATTCCGTTCATTCCTCACAAGCAACGCAACGCGAACCGGGCTCCTATTCTTTAGCAAGCAATCGCACCCTTCAAACGGGTGATAACGATTTGCTAACCTCTCCAGGAAACACATCGGGTTCTGTGGAAAAAGCAAACGGGGGCAGCGATGAATTGTTGGCTCCAAACACCAATGGCATTGCTGCGGATCCGCTATCGAACCTGGGTCCAGATGCTGCGCGTGAAATGGATCGTTCTCAGCGACGCGAACAGACTCCTGCGAACGCACAAGCCGCAGTGGATCCACACCTGGAAGTCTTTGCCAATGAAAAGTATCCCTCTGCTCTTTCCTGTGCCAAATGCCATCAGAAAATATACGACGAATGGCGAGTCAGCGGGCATGCGTACTCGGCCGTTTCGCCCATGTTTCAACGTTTCGAACAGGCTGTTGCCGATTTGACGCGAGGAACATCCAACACGTTTTGCGTTCGATGTCACGCACCCGTGGCAACCCAAACGGATTACCCGCGTGAAGCGTCCATCTTCAACGGACCCGTTGTCTTCCGCGAAGGAATCACCTGCATTGCTTGCCATCGTGTGGTCGAACGCTATGGACGAGTCAACGGGGAAAGACGCATTGAAACCGGATCACCTTACGATCCTGTGGTAGGCAACATTGGTGGCGACGGGATCGCAGCAGTCATCGCTGATGCAGACAACTTCAAAGTGAAAACCGACCCGAATGATAAACGCCCGCTACAAGCTCTTCACCAAGGAGCTATCAAGTTCGAACAACTCGCGGACAGCTCCTTCTGTGCGGGATGCCATCAAGTGATGGTACAACCCGGAATTGCACTGGAGGTTGTCTACCAACAATATCGCTCGGGACCTGCATGCAAGAAAGGAATCTCTTGCCAAGACTGCCACATGGGTGCTGTTCCTGGAAAGCCACTTGGCTATACCTATGGACCCGCAGCCGAAGTTTCGGGAAAAACGATCGATACGAACCGCAAACATTCCAACCATATCTTTTATGGTCCAGGGTACCCACTTGCACATCCTGGTATCTTCCCTCACAACGAAAAATCACTGCGTTGGACCGTTGAACAGTGGCTTCAGTTTGATCATCGACAGGGCTGGGGGAAAGATGCCTTTGAGAAGGGACTCGCCCAAGGTCAATTTCAATCGCAATTTCCGGCCGCCTGGAGATCCGCACAAGAACGACGCGACGCTCGGAAAGTGATTGATGAGAATGAAAAGCTGCTCGCGATCAAACGCAGTACAGCTTCCGAGGTCCTAGAAAATGGAAGTCGCATCGATGGCCCTTTTTTCGACGAAGAGCTTCGGGCAGGTCATGATATCAAGGTTCGCTACATCATTAGCAACACCAGCGAAGGGCACAACATGCCCAGCGGATCTTTGGGGGCTCAGCCTCAATTATGGATGAATGCCGTCTTGGTTGGCCCAGATGGTTCGCACATTTGGGAATCAGGGCACTTGGATACCAACGGCGACATTCTCGATTGGCATTCATTGGATGTTCGGGCAGGCCGCTTTCAGCGAGACAAACAGCTAGTCAACTTTCAAACCAAGTTCTTAATCACGAATGTTAAAGGGACAGAACGTGAAATGTACCTGCCTGTCAACGTGGACGCAGACCCGTTGCCCTTCTTCCGGCCTGGAACTGTTCCCTACACGGTGCTGAACCATCCCCCCTTTATTCGCATGGAGGCACACAGCATTGCCCCCTTGGATTCGCGGACCGCTCATTACAAAATCCCAGGCAATTTGATTCGCATGCCAGGTGTTTATCGATTGAGTATTCGAATGCGAAGCCGAGTTGAGCCCCCGTACTTCATGATCTTTTGTGCCGGTACTCCCGACATGCTGCAGTCTTTAAATGACTCGATCATCGATGTGCATCCCTACTCGACGGAATTCGTGGTGAGATGAACATCTTGAAAGACGCAATTCACACCCACGCGAAATGGATCCTGGGCGTCTCGCTCGTTTGCGGGACCGCTCTTCCCGTTGTCGCGCAAAACCAAACCGATCCCAATTCGGCAAATGCTCATCAGCCATCCTTGTCCGGTGCTAGCATTTCAGCCAGCGAGTTCTCTGCAAAGAACTCACTGCAGAAATCGCCAAAGGGCTCGCTCCCAAACCGACTGTTTATCAAGCAGCCAGCTTTCGCCTCGAGTGGGACTCCCTCCACCCCCAGTCTCCGGATTGCACCTCCCAGCGCAAACCCTGTCACGCCCGATCAAGTCCGATGGTTCCCAGCTCCGAACATCCCGAACCAACGTGATGTGAAGCCCATCCCAACCGCGAATCGACGCTTCCTCCAAGAAACGCCAGCAACTGAATCGGCGCCAGGAAATGACGATTTCTATGGTGTACTTGCACCAACAACCGTACCCGATACGAACAAACCCGTAGTTGAACCTTCCGAGCCTCCCGAACTTACCCAGCCACAAACAACGCCCTCGACAAGCCCAAGCGATTTGCTAATCGCTCCAGTCCCAGGTGCCCAGAGTCCAGAAGCGGTTAAGCCTGAAGAAGCCAACGAAGACCGTCGCGAAGGCCGTCGCGAAGAACTGCTAGGAGAATTTCCTCAGGAGCGATCGGAGAATGATCTCCTTCTGGAAGATCGCGAAAAGTCGGTAACTCCGTTCTCAATGCCCAACCTACGAACACCCGTTGAACGCGTTGTGCCGGTCCCCGTGCAACCTGCCTCCGAGAACTTCCCTGGCTTTGAACCGAAAACAACCGACGAACTTGAATTGCCAGAACCTCGGCGCATCTTTCCGTCACCGAAAGTGGAACGGATCCCTCCGCCGCCTCTCGCAAATTCGCAAGGGAATCAAGCTCTTCCAGGAACGTCTTCGATGAACGGGGCGATGGTTCCGCTGGCTCTCAATCAAGGCTTCGCGAACCAAGGGGGTGTTGAATTCCAGGACGATTCCTATCCGATGATCTTGAACGGCGGCACCTATAGCAATTCGCCTCGGTTCGGTTCGATTCTGAATGACAGCACGCCCACTTCGCGACAGATGACTTCAGGTCCAGTTCATGGCTTTCTTGGCAGAAGGTTGGACCCAACGGCGAGGCATGCCGCCATGGTCCCTCATCAGGATTCTTGGCAATCGCAGCTCGATGAGAATCGATGGCAACTGCATCAAAACCAACCGATAGCGGACTGTGTACCTGAGGGTCCGCGAATGGCAAATGGGTCATGCCAAGTCCCCTTTCAAGAGATGGATTTTGCTCCCATCCCGTTCGAAGCAAAGCCGCTCGATCCACAATTAGAACTACAAACCTATACCGGCAAGTTAGCGGTGGAAACACAACGCCCCTGGGTAGAGTGGTGGCGTCCGTTCTACACAGGTGGCATGTATGAACCCGGTGTGCCAGTATTCAGCGATGTCAACTTGCTGCAACCCTCGTTCTTGGTTTATGGTGACTATCGAACGGCGGTGGGTATTCATCGTGACCAAGGCCAACACATTCGTAACTGGGCTCATCGACTCAATTTAGACATGGACTTGCGACTCACAGGCACCGAACGGTTTCACCTGTTCACAGGCCCGCTCGACCACAACGGACGCTTCACTCGCCTAGACTTTAGTGACAATGATGTGGAGTTCGAGGAAGAGCTCGATTTCCAAGCCGATACGGCATTTTTTGAAGGGGACCTAGGTGCAATCACGGGCAGTCTCATCGGTGATGACGCTCCGTTCGATTTGCCGTTCACCTGCGGTTTAGTTCCCCTTCTCTATCAGAATGGAATCTGGATGGAAGATGCAATCGCTGGTTTCGCCTTGGGAACTCCCTGGAAGCACAATCGTGAGCTCAATATATCCAACTTCGAGGCCACGTTTTTTGCCGGCTTCAATCAAGTGACGAGTCCAGCATTTCAGAACGATAACAATGATGCCGGTGTTTACGGTACCGCCTGGTTCTTGGAAGCTTACCAAGGCTACATCGAAGCAGACTACGCTTACCTCGATGACTTCGATAACCTAGGCCGATCTTATCACAACGCAGCCATCGCCTACACGCGGCGTTATTTCGGGCGGATTTCCAATTCCATTCGATTGATTGGCAATGTCGGTCAGTCTGGACCCGCAAATACTCGTACCGCGGATGGTGGCTTGCTGTTGTTTGAAAACAGTCTGATTTCATCCAAGCCAAGCAACGTGGTGCCTTACTGGAACTTCTTTGTAGGAAGCGGTCGGCCTCAAAGCGTTGCACGAGCTGGAAACGCGGGGGGCATTTTGCGTAATACCGGGATCAACTTTGAGACCGATGCGTTAACCGGCTATCCCACGCTCAACGCAACCGGCGCGAATGCTTACGGCGGAGCGATCGGAGTCAACGTTTTAAGCGCCGACTTCCGCCAACAATGGATCGGTGAATTTGCAGCCTTGGACACCTACGGCGATCCGCTGCTGAAAGCCGTTGCCGGCCCGCAGTATGCTCTTGGAACACGCTACCAACGCGCGATCAACAATCGAAGCATTTGGCGGATCGATTTCATGAACGGCTGGATAGATCGAGGCTCCGACATCTACGGGATGCGAACCGAGTTTCGCTGGAAATTTTAGCAAGCCCAATCATTAACCTCAGCCGCAGACGCTAGCCCCTAGGTGGTTCAGGCGAGCAATCGACCAGAACCAAGAAGCAGTTTTTCTAATAAAAATAGCCGAACGTGCAATTCTCTGGCGAAAGTAGTCAGGTTCGAAATCAGGCATGAAAATTGGTCTAGCGAAAATATGGCTGGTAGGGTAAAAGTGGTGCAGTGAGCCGGTGAAAGGGTTCGCAGCGGTGCTTTCGTCGAAACTCGAAATCAGCTCGAAGTATTCATTGAGCGACAGGACGGGTTAAGATGGAAGAACACAATCGGGGTGTAGCGCAGTCTGGCTAGCGCATCTGGTTTGGGACCAGAGGGTCGTAGGTTCGAATCCTATCACCCCGACTATCAGAAAGCCTCAGCGTTCGAAATGAATGCTGAGGCTTTTTCTTTTTCCGCCAAGGAAAAGCGAAACAGGGCCTCGTGCCCAAATTTTGCAACAGGTTTGGTACGCTACCGAACCTGGCCCCGCTCTCGCTTCCGTCGAGTTGATCTCGGCGGAGCGCTCAACTGAAAGCTACCAACAGAAAGCGATGTGCTCGACGGCGAGCGCAAGGTGATGGTGGCTCTACTGCGGCGACTCGATGAATGCGGACGTTCGCCTATCGAGTTATTATCCGCTATACTTTAGCTATGCCACCCATTTCCGAATTTTACGGCATCGCCGTCTATATTTACTATAGAGACCACAATCCACCGCATTTTCATGCAATCTACGGTGAGTCGGAAGCGATCATCGAGATCAGCACCGGTGGAATACTGGAAGGACGACTGCCACGACGTGCGGCGAAACTTGTGCTGAATGGTGCGAGATTCAACGCGACGCGTTGCTCGCGGACTGGGCTCTTGCACAGGCACAGCAGCCTTTACTTCCCATCGAACCTTTGGATTGATTGCGATGATTTTACATATTCTCCACGCTGAACTCGCTGGGCCAGCTTCGCTTTTCGTCACTTTTAGTGATGGTTGTGATGCGACGGTTGATTTGAGGCCACTGCTTTCAGGCCCGGTCTTCGAATCGCTCCTTGATCCAAACATGTTCGCGAAGTTCACCCTCGATCCTGTCTGCAAAACTGTCTGCTGGCCCAACGGTGCTGACTTGGCACCGGAGGCAATACGCTCTTTGGTTCCTGCTGAACAAGAAATTGGCGAACCAAGCATTGGACCGAAGACACTTTAGACGGTGCTACGCTGAACACACGGAATTGAGAACAAAAAAGTAACTAGGCTCCTTTTCCGTGCGTTCAGTATGTTCTGTGGTTCTCATCAACTAATCCTGAACCACTCCTAAAGCTTGCAACGGTCCTCCATCTTAGTTCACGCTTAAATACTGCCGTTGGTGGATGGCACCGTTTGGCTGTTTGGCTCGGTTATCTGCGATCCCTTCAGGATCAAAGCCATTTCAAGCTTTTTCACTCGCTGATTCTGCGGAAGACCCACATTTGTAAGTCAGGTTGTGAGAGGTTTCGTTCGATGGCGAGACGCAGAGCGTTCGTTAGAAGGGCTTGATCCTGGCAAGGAACTTGGTCAGCCAGCCGCGGGAGTAGCCATCACGAACATGCCCCTGGTCTTGCTTGTTGATCGTTGCGTTGATCAGATTTCGACTTAGGATCGTGTTGTCCGGTAGGATGTCTTGACTACGGCACGTTCCTGTCAATGAAAACTGGAAAGTGTTATCGTTTTGAATAATCGTCTTTGTCCCGCTGAGTACGATCAAGCCGTTGGGCCGAATATCCACGATCTCCGCTGCGATATTGGTGGTCATCGATTCATTCGTGCGCAGAGTTGAATCACCGCGATACACTTCATTTTGAATTGCCTGCACTCGGGGGTCCCCATCCGACTGAGGTGCTGGTTTCATCGTATCGATCCCAACCAATCGTATCCAATCACGCAGAACGGCATCGTACGAGGTGGATTTTCTAGAAGTCGCGTTGCCCAAGGCGAGCGATGTACTCGCCTCGTCAACTCGTATGGATACGATGTCGTGAAGCTTTAGCGTCCGAGTTGGCGTTGGCGGGATATAGGCGTACGAGGACTGCAGGCCCATCAAACTGGAAGGCCCGGCTAAAGGAACGCCATAGGGCATTCCTTGCGGGACCGATTGCCCTTGATTCAAGGGCGAAAATCCGGCCGAACTATCCATACCTTGCATCGTCATTGGTGCCGACGAGTTGTTATTTGACAGGTTTGTTCCCGTCGCGGTGTTACCATATTCTCGAGTTGGACTTGGCAACGTTTCTTGGCTCGTGTTGGGAGCAGGTCGCGCTGATGCGTAGCTAATTGGACGCTGAAAGAGACTACTGTTCTGGGCATGTGCAATGCCCCCGAAAGAGACAGCGACGCTTAAAAAGCAGGCGATTTTCATTCTCAATCGCCAACGAGCTTTCATCGTCCTAGGAGTGATTTTCATGTAGAACTTCCTTATCGAATGGTTTTGTTTTGCGAAGCGTTAGAAGTTTTTGATTTTGAACTGGAAGTACGTCCGCTTGATGCGACTACCTCCACCGTTTTCTCATTCGTAATACGTGCCAGGACTCGATTGCGATTGGGTTCGATCTCCACCTGAATCAAGTCATCCATGCCACCGGACTCGATAGCCCTTCCCTGAGTCCCTACGACAACGGCACCGCTAACAACTTCCACCTGAATGACGTCACCAACTTGGATCAGGGTGGGCGGTCCCACTTCGTTCATGCGAATGACCTGTTGTGTGCTCATCGAGCGGCGTAATTGTTGTCCGACCAAAGCCTCAACGTCTTTAAAACAATCGTCTGCACCGAACTTCGCACCAGGCGGAAATGGAATCCAATCAAGATCCTCTTCCTTGAGTACATAACCTTTGGCAAGTGGGCGATTTGCGGAAACAACCATCTCGGGCAACTGAATCATGGAACGGACCGAAATTGACTGTTCCCCATTCGGTCCTTTTACTAAAAACTGAAACTCTTGTTCACCTTCCCATGGAGGCTGCCCACCGGCGACGCCCAGGATTTTGGCACGTTGCGACAATAGCCCCGCATATTCGCTGGGAACGTTGACTTTGATGATCCAGCGACCGTTCGAGTTGGTTTTGGTTTGCAGGTAATTTGAAATTGCCTCACTTGCAAATCGTTCTGCAACCGAAAGGGTCACAGGCGTGGTAAAAGGGGCTGTGAACTTGGAACGGTCCACCGCAGGGGCTTTGACGGAGCTATCGTTCGTGCCAACTTGCGTGTATTGAGCCTGATGAATCATCGGCGGCTCCACGGAACCGTCGTTCGCGCCGTTGGCTGTATCCATGTCGGATTTCTTAGGGCGAACCCCCTCGACCCGATGGACTTCGCATTCGTCCGAGCCCCTCCATCGAATGGCTTCGGATGCTAGGCCTCGCAACTGGAGCATCTTCTCAATCGAAGCTCGAGACCATGTCTGCTTGTTACCCATATTCGGAGCTGGAGCCAGGGGCAAGTCCGCAATTTGATGGACAATTGCATCGGAACCCTGTAGCTCGACCATGTCGGACAGCAGCAACACATTGGATGGGCATTCTGCTTTGGCCCGCAATGTTACCGTAACAGAGGACGCTCGCAATACGTTTGGATTATCGGCCCAGACATGATGACCAAACGACAGCAGGCTCCAATAAGCGATCGCCAATACGTAGCTGTATTCTCTGAGCTGCCAGATACTGGACTTCCGTGTTTCAAAGATGCATTGATTCTTCATGTGCCTTTACGCCTAGCCACGTCGCAGATTGGAAATCTGCTGTAGAATTTGGTCGCCCGCCTGGATGGCTTGCGAATTAAGTTCGAAGCCCCGCTGGGTTGTAATGAGGTCAATCATTTCGCGAACCGGTTCAACATTGGACTTTTCTAGAGATCCTTGCCGTAAAACGCCAAGGCCTTGAAGCCCAGGCTGCCCTGGTTGGACTTGACCACTCGCGTCGGTCGCTTGATACAGATTCTCGCCCACTTTTAGCAATCCATCGGGGTTGATGAACGACGCCATCTGGATCTCACCCACTTGATTCAGCTGAGTCTGCCCGACTTGGCGAACCATAACCTGCCCATTGGGATTGATGACGACATTCATTGCATCGGGCGGTATGGTAATTGCGGGCTCAAGCAGTCTACCGGTTTGGGCTGAACCGATGACCAATTGACCGTTGGCATTGATATCGAGATTACCGCTGCGAGTATACATGAACGAATTGGAAACTGGGTCGTTAACCTGCAAGAACCCACTCCCCTCGATCGCAATATCCAAATTGCGCCCCGTTTGTTCGATCGTTCCTTGCTGAAAATCTTTTTGCGTACTTTGAACGCGAGTCCCCAAACCAACTTCAACACCGACAGGCGTTGGGTTCTGCTGAGAATCTTGAATGCCAGGGTAAACTTCATGTTTGTAGAGCAGGTCTTCAAAATTGGTGCGGTCACGCTTGAACGCAGTGGTATTCATGTTGGCCAAATTGTTGGCGATCACGTCCAACTTGGTTTGCATGGCATCCATGCCGGTAGCCGCGGTGTAAAGAGTTTGTACGCTCATCTAGTGTGTCCCTTCACAGATTACAAGATCGGTAACGAATTGTTTTTTACTGGAAAAAGTGTTTTCAATGCTTACGAATCTCGAAGCATTCGCCCTATTAGGTTGCCTGACGCTTGGTCTTGATGTTGAATCAATCGTAAATTGGATTCATACGCTCGAGTTGCTTCGATCAATTCCATCATGGCCGAGGTCGGGTTCACGGCGGATTTTTCTAGTTGACCACTTGCGATAGAGCGTTCTCGCAGGGGGACCGGTTGGGGCGGTGTGAGTGGCTTAAAGAGATTGTCTCCAGCCCTTGCCAAGTCACCAAGTGATTCCGGCCTGGCCAGCATCAAAGAAAGGTTTGCACCATTCTGCTGAATCGTTCCATTCTGATTGACGTCATAGCGAGCCGAGGGGTCGATGGTGATCGGGTTGCCATCCACTCCCAAAACAAAATCGCCGTTGGTATTGGTCAACTGGCCAGTTGCATTAAAAAGAAATCCGCCAGCTCGCGTGAGGAATTGTTCTTCGCCCCGCTGAACCACGAAAAAGCTCTTATCATCCGTGATGGCAAAATCGGTCTTGTTGCCAGTTGTTTCGATGGGGCCCATGTCGAACATGGTTTGCGTCGGTTGGATTTTGGCGCCACCGCCGATATCCGCAAGCGTACCGGAACCGGCTGATATATCGCCGTCCTCGATGGACTGACTGTGCCGAGCCTGAACGATAGCCAGAGAAGGCTTGAAACCTGGGGTGTTGATATTTGCTAGGTTGTTGCTGAGCACTTCCAAACGATGGTTTTGGACGTGCGCTCCCGAAGCAGACAAGTAGGAACCGTATGGCATGAGAAACTCTCCCGATAACGAACACCGAACACGGGGGACTCTAGCGGTTGCAAAACATCGGCGAAATGTCAGTTTTTTGTAAAGAGTTTGGCTAATCCCCCTAGAGCGCCCAACTCATGGAAGCCCCCGTTAGAACCTTCTACGATGCGACCCGATTCGTTATTGGTAAGAGCCTGAATGGTTCAAACGAATCCCGAGGGTACTTGCGGCGTTTTGGATTACGTGCACAAAGCCAAGATCGCGGCTAGCGCTCGCGGATCATGAGGCCCCCCACAAACGGGCTGTTGATTTAATGGTACGACGGACTTCCTAGTCCGTCGAATTCCCATGGACGGACTTCCTAGTCCGCCGAATTCCCATGGACGGACTTCCTAGTCCGCCGAATTCCCATGGACGGACTAGGAAGTCCGTCGTACCGCCCTTACCCAATAACGACTTCACTAAAGCAACAAGCCGCAACGAGCCGGGATCCGACATGGCAAAAGAACGATCATCGCCTATTGCGACGGGCCTCATCCCCTTAAAGCATACTTAACGTCAAGCAGGCGATCTTTGTTGTGTCCACCGCTCAACTTGCATGCGATTTTGTTGAGATTGCGTAAAGATTTGGCAAGCGGACTTTCGCAATACTAATGCAAAGCTTCTCGCATTCTGTTCGCATCTTTTTTGTTAATTTCCACAAGGCTTTTCATTGACTTGCGGCATTCCATCCCGACATCCGACCTAGATTGGCCTGGCGTTTGCTAGCTGTCGCTTTTAGAACAACAGTGCGCAATCTCTCCGCACTTGTGTTTGGCTACCCAGAGCAAACTGATTGAGAGACAGAAACTTCAGGCGGAGTTACCTAATGATTCGAACGGCGTTTTATTCCTTTTTCTTATTGGCGATGTTGTGTTCGGGCTTAGTCGCCCAAGAAACAGCACCTACCACAGCGGCGGAACCAACTGCCACTGAACCGGCTGCGGCGGAGCCCCAGACTCCAGCGGGCGTTGGTTCTTCGATGGCCCCGGCAGATCCGGTCACGCCCGCGGTGGCCCCTGTTGCTCCGGGAACCAACGGAGACCAAGCGTGGATGCTCACCTGTTGTGCTTTGGTTTTGTTGATGACTCCTGGTCTTGCATTTTTCTACGGCGGGCTAGTGGGTCGCAAGAACATTTTGAGTGTTCTCATGCAATGTTTCTTGTGCATGGGAGTTGTTAGTATTCTCTGGGTAGTGGTTGGCTTTAGCATGGCGTTTTCCGGTGATGATGTCGGCTTTGGTGGATTCATGGGAAATCCGATGACGCACTTGATGTTGAAGGACATCAGTTTCACCGACGTGTGGCAACCGGTCCCTACCTACAACACACAGATTAGCGAACAGACCTTCATGGCGTTTCAGATGATGTTCGCGATCATTACACCTGCACTGATCATTGGTGCTTTTGCTGAACGAATGAAGTTCGTTGCCTTCATGGTATTCTTGCCAGTATGGTGTTTGGTCGTTTATTGCCCGATTGCTCACTGGGTATGGTATGGCCCAACTGGATTCTTTGGTCTGGGTGCATTCAATGAGGGCGCCGTATCCGTTGGAGCTCTTGACTTTGCTGGTGGAACCGTCGTTCACATCAATGCTGGTATCGCAGCTCTTGTGTGCTGCATCGTTGTAGGACCCCGACGTGGCTTTCCGAAGCAAGTAACTGCTCCGCACAACTTGCCTTTCGCAGTTCTTGGGGCTGGATTGCTTTGGTTTGGTTGGTTCGGTTTCAACGGAGGTAGCGGTTTGTACGCTGGTGACCAAGCAGTTCGTGCTTTTGTCACGACACACATGGCAGCTGCAACTGCGGGTGTGACCTGGGCACTGATCGAGATGATTCGAAATGGTCGGCCAACGGCTCTAGGGATGATTACCGGAGCTGTTGCTGGTCTCGTTGGTATCACACCAGCTGCTGGTTTCGTTGATGTTGGTTCTGCCATGATCATCGGTGCAGGAGCGACCATCGTCAGCTACTTCTTTGTTGCAATCGTCAAGCCAATGTTGAAGTACGACGACTCGCTGGACGTATTCGGCGTTCACGGAATGGCTGGAATCTGGGGTGCGATTGCGACCGGGATATTCGCAATCAAGGGCTTCGGCTACGAAACCAATGGCGGCTTGATTGAAGGAAATTCGTACCAAGTGTTCCTCCAAGCCAAAGCCGTTCTCTATACCGTGGTCTACTCCGGTGTCGTTTCGTTTGTCTTGCTCAAGCTGATCGACTTTACGATTGGTCTTCGAGTGAGCGAAGACGGCGAAAAGATGGGCTTGGATTTGACCGACCACGCCGAGACCGCTTACACGATCTCCTAGCGAATCTCCGCTGTTTGCAGTGGACCAAAATTGAGAAGAGCTCGGCAATTCGCCGAGCTCTTTTTCGTTGGTAACCTTGCGGAATCATCAGTTTTGTCGGCGGTCCGATCCACTTTTGCACGTCGAGAAGGGGCAACATTGGAGAAAAACCGATGGCGAACTCGCCCACAACAGAAGTGCGACTTGCAATTCCCAACCATGCATTTGTCGCCAAAAGAAAGCTTTCCAGCGCCGTGGCAAGCCTGGAATTACCGTAGGAGTTCATATAGAGTAGTACTGCGAATTCGCTACCACTTTAGAAAGGTGATTAGGATGCTTTGTCAGGGCCGTGTGTATTTTCTTCGAACCCAAGGTTTATTGGCGTTTTCATGTCTATTTTTCTGCGCTTCGATGGGTTGGGCCCAAGATCTTTTTCCAGACAAGGGACTCGAAGCAGTCGTTCGGCGCGAGGTTTTTGAAAAGCGATACAATTCGGAGCCGTTGACTGCGGACGATGTGAAAAAGATCTCCCAGCTGATTGGCAAAGGAAAAGGGATCAAGAGCCTCGAAGGGCTCCAGCATTGCAAGGCCTTGATGAAATTGGATCTCGAAAACAACGAGATTGCAGACTTGACTCCGATCAAGGATTTGAAACTATTGCAATCGATCGATTTGTCGTCCAATAAAATTGAATCTTTGGAAGCACTTGCTGGTCTGGTTCAGTCGCAATATTTGCAAGTATCGAAGAACGGGATCGTCGATCTTGGGCCGCTGCGAGGCATGGCCAATTTACGATCGCTTTACGCTGCGGAGAACAAAATCAAATCGATTGAACCGATCAGTGGGCTCCGAAAAATGTGGACACTGCATGTCTCTGGAAATCCGATCGAAGACCTGGCTTCCCTGAGCCAACTTGCGGGACTTGAATCCATCAGTCTGCGAGGCTGCGGGATCAAGAGCCTCGAGTTTGCAAGGGCGTTGAAGCCCAGCCTCTTGGTGCTAACCGACAATCCGATCGGCGATTTTGGCCCCTTGGTGGAAGCCGTGGAAGCTGACGCAAAAGCGGACGGTCGATTTGCACCCTACCTAAGACTTTATCTGGACGAGAGCTTGCTGAAAGACCCAGCACATAGTGGTTCCGTGGAGCGGTTGCGGACGGCCGGAGTTCGCATCAACCCCGAAAACAAATAACGAATCCATTCACCATGAGCTTAATTCTACCTCTCGAACCGAATGCGGACTGTACCCGAAAGCAACCAGTTCATTCGAAACGCCAACGGCACTTGCAAATTCGTAGAGCGGTAGCAATTGCATTCCTTTTCCCGTTTGTCTTCACGACTTCGGTGCAATTGTTTGCTCAGTCGGCCAGTGATTCTCCATTCAGGCCTCGAACGGATGTCAACGCGGCGAAGGATACGACCGAACTGCGGGAACGCTTGAGTCGCATGAGCGATTCGCGGGGCCCGCTTGATCCGTTAGGTGCATTTCTTCGTCAAGCGGAAGCGGATTCAGCAACAGTATCGAACTCGACCGCCAAGAGCGGCTTGGTCGAACCTGAGCGAATGGCTGATCGAAAGTCACTTCGCGATCCCGAATCGGAGCGAAAACCTGGATTTGATTCGCCATCCGACTTGAAAGCGTCCACGGGCCTACGATTGCTGCCGGGCCCCAGATACACGATCGTTCAAGACGCCACTTCCGTTCCATCCAACCTAATTGCAGCGGACAATTTTCGCCCTGTTCGAACAGTTTCAACAGCGGATGTGGAATCGCAGACTCGCCCGACACTGCAAGGCCCCGTTTCCTTGGCCTCAAGCAATGGCGTCCCCTACTACTACGGCCCCAACAATGTGATCGCTAGGTACCAAGGCCCAGAACTTCCCGGCGGGAACGGCGGAATTCCTCCTCAGGGGCCCGTGACTAGCTTGCCTCCTGCCTATGCGGGTCAGCCACCTTTGACCAATCAACCCAATGCATTCGTTCCTCAGCCAACGTTTTCAGGCCCGCCTCCGGGAGGATTCGTCGCTCCGGCAATCAACCCCGCGCAGCCAACCACTTCGCTGCCCATTTATCCAACTCAGCCGCCAGCAAATGGTTTACCACCGAACAATTCGCCAGCGGTGATGCCCAGCTATATTCCGTCGAGTCCCGCGGTTCCGCCTGTCGGCAGTCCGATCCCGAACGGACCAGCGAATTCGATGGTTCAACCTGGCCCGACGTATGTCGCTCCACCGACTTACTATCCAAGTAACGTGAATCCGCAGGCTTTTATTCCTACGTCGAGTCCCGGCGATGCCGGCATGCCACGATACCCAAGACCACCCAACCTCGTGAATAATACGTCTCATCAAGCCGACGCGTGCAACATGGTTTCACCAAGCGTTTCCAGGCAAGCCTACAGTAATCCCTGCGACGCTCCCTATTCAGGAAATTCGTACACGGGCGGGCCAAATTCTGGACGAACTGGCTCCCCGTTTAGCTACGTCCCACCAACCTACATGGCATCCAATTTGTATCGTTCGCCGCCCTACCCAATATTGGTTGGCTTCGGCCAGGATCTCAATGGTGCCTACTTTAGCCGAGGGATCGTAGGCCAGCCCAAGGCCTATCTCGATGGGCAACCGATTCGCAACTTTGTTCGGTACCTGACCCCGTAGTGGACGAGGCTACGAGTCCCCAGCCAACAGAGACAATTTCATTGGAGAATCCAGCTCGCTTTTACCTTGATCACGCTGCAACCTCCTGGCCCAAACCACCAGGATCTTTCGAGGCATGCATCGATTTCCAAAACAAGCTTGGTTCGGCTTCAGGACGCGGCGTTTATCAATCGGCAGAGCGGTCCAACGAATTAGTTAGGGCAGCTCGCACGTCCATTGCGAAGCTGATTGGGGCCGAGGATCCGATGTGCGTTGGGCTTGGAGCAAGCGGCACCCATGCACTCAATGCTGCCATTTTAGGTTTGTTGCAATCCCCGGTCTACCGCGGATCGCATGTCGTGGCAACGGTCACCGAACATAACAGTGTCTTGCGACCGCTTGAACTGGCCCGAAAGTCTTTTGGCTGCAATTGGGAAGCCGTTGGTTGCGATGAAAATGGAGTTTTGAATCTGGTGCAATTGGAATCCATGATTCGCAACGATACACGACTGGTCATCATCAATCATGCATCGAACGTGACAGGTGCCATTCAATCGCTAGAGGCAATCAGTCGTATTGTCAAAAAAAGAAAATGCACGTTGATGGTGGACGCGGCACAAACCCTTGGCTATGTACCTATCCATGTCCAAGACATGGGCATCGACATTTTGGCAGCTCCTGGGCACAAGGGGGCAGGCGGGATGCTGGGTACTGGCATCTTGCATGTCTCCAAAAATTTAGCATCTTCGTTGCTCCCGTTATGGATCGGTGGAACGGGCCTCAATAGCGATTCGATCGGGGGCCCATTTGATTGGCTGTCGGCATTTGAATCAGGGAACGCAAATCTTCCTGGTATTGCGTCGCTGCGAGGAGGAGTAGATTGGGTCTTAAACCAGCCCCCCAGTACGCGATTGAACGATTGGACTCAACGCCTTGTGGAAGCGGTTTGTTCCGAACCTTCGCTTAGATTGGTAGGACCCGTAAACGGCACAAAAGATTCGCGAGTGCCTGTGGTAAGTCTTGTTTCCAGCAAGATGTCTTGCCATGAAATGGCTCTTTTACTTGATTCCGCTTATGGCATCGAAGCGCGTTCCGGATTTCACTGTGCAGCCTTAGTGCACGAATCTATCGGAACAAAGACGACGGGGGGAACATTACGGCTAAGCCTGGGCCATACAAGCTGCGAGGACGATATCGTGGCCGCCGAAATGGGAATCCAAATGTTGGGCTCGATGACCTTGTGAGTGCCACGGACACTTGTTGCGGGATGCCTGACGGGGGCTTACCACCAGAACATTCGTTAAAGTTAAGCTAATTGGTAGCAGAACCACCCCGGAATCCATCCCCGAAGAAATCGTGCCAAGACGCTTTAGTTATAGTGGATGATAATACCATCTTGAAAACAACCGACGCCTTTTAAGCAGCCATGGTTTCGAAGCAAGAACAGGAAAATGTTGTGGATTCGACTGAGCAAGATCGAATGCGAGAATACTACTGGCGCAAAGGTATCCCATCGATCGTGTTGGCGATTGTCACCCTTTTGCTCGCAGGTTACAGCTATTGGATTGTGCAGCCCAATATTCAGGATCGTTACAATCGAATTGTGGAAACGAATATGGATGAGCTTGGGCTTGCTGCCGATGGCACTGCGACCAAGGCCCCATTGGAAGCCGTAAGTCTTAGTGGCGAAACGAGCGAAGATCGGGAGCGTCGCAGGCAAAAACTGGAAGAGACTCATCTTTGTTTGCGTCGGCAGATCATCTGGAACAATCAAGATGATCTACCTCGGTATCGATCGGGTTTGGTGAGTACAGCTTTAGCGCAGTGGTATTTAAGCGAGGCCCGCCGCGTTGCCTTGGATCCGTCAGAGACTAAAGATGCTTCGATCAACATTCGCGATTCCATTTCACGTTCGCGGGCAGAGCGACAAAAGGGGGCGGAGGCGATGCGTGCAGCCCAAAAGATCAACGGCCCGTTCTCAACACGGGCGTCGTTATGGATGATCCAAAATCAATTGTCCGAGAAGGTTGAGCTATCGACCGAAGAGATGAGCAGCCAGGAACAGACCATTCGAGATCTATTGGTAACAACGGGGAGTCTGGAATCTTCAGTTCGGCCACAAGACAAGAATGAATTGGATGCGTTGCTAGCGCAGCTATTGGTTCGAAGTTCGTTGAGTCCCATGAGTTTGTTGGATGGTGCAGCCCGAACGGAGAGACTGAAAGAGGCCGTCGAGCTATTGAGCTTGAGCGATCCAAAAGCGATAGGAAGTGTCACGATGGTGCGTTGGTTGGCTCAAGCAAAGCTAGCCACGGAATCGATGGAAGCCAAGCAACTGGCTTGGAACGGAACTCAATCATTTTGGGCTGATCGAGTAGATACTCCATTGTCAGTGGATACGATTGCAGCGGTCTTTGAATGCATGTTGATTGGCGGCAGTGTTAAAGAGGCCCAGGGCTTTTTAGCAGACCAACTACCCGGGATACCATCGTACGAGCAGGCCGAACTGCGTTTTCGAACGGCTGCGGCATGCGTTCGAATGTTGACTGCGATTGCAATTCACAGCGAGTCGAACAAAAGTATTGAATCCAACAAAGTGCAAGCGGTGCTCTCGATCGCCATGCAGCTGCAGCCCGAATCGGCCGAGGTTCTTGCGTTGATCGAGTCCTTAGCGAAAGATTCGTCGGGCAAGGGGTTGTTTGAAAACCTATCCATTGCCGTGGAACAAGAAGGTGAACAGGGATTGAAATCGCTTCTGGCGGTCGTCAAGCTTGAACTAGGAGGAAGCAATAATCAAGAAGGTACAACTTCAGCTTCAAGCGTCGAGAGAACGAATTCGATTTTGCATGAGTTTGAATCGGTGGTAAAACGACAACCCTACATAGGAATTGTGGTTTCGAAACTTGCTATTCGCCAAACCGTTCAACGCGCAGAGAATGCCAGTGGTTGGATCCAAGTGCTGAACGGTGTGACTGCTGCGGCACCAGAAATCTTGGTAGTTTGGTCCGACTTGGCTAACCTTTATCTGAGTCAATCCAACTACGAGCAGGCGATACGGTGCCTGGAGTATCTACAATCCAAGCTGCCTGACAATCAAGAAATCAAAGAGGGCATTGAGCAAGCCAAAGCAATGAGGATCAAAAAGGCTCAAGAGTAAAGCAACATAGATGCTTCATACGCCATAGGACGCAATTCCTCCCCAACCTTTCTGATCAAGAACTACGACCACTAGAATTCATCTACGGCTAGAATTCCGGCTGGTTGTTGCGACTGTTGACCCATTTGCCGCTAAACATCTAAAGAAATGCTTTTCATTCCTTTTGATGATGAACGCAATTGGTACCACAAAGCCTCAACCTATCTTCTTGTCAAGGCAGAAGGCGAGGCGCCTTATCCAATGTCAGGACGATCAAAAGGATCCGAAGTTACGCAGCAACCTGGGACGGCTTATCTGTCCTGTCTTTGAAGGAATGGATCGAGTGCTTATTGGTGAAGTAAGCTTCACGCTCGGCGAGTTCCAAGTCGCTTTGGACCATCATTTTAGCAAGCTGCTGCACGTCTGTTTTTGGCTTCCACGCGAGCTTTTCGGTGGCTTTGGTACAATCACCCAAAAGAAGATCAACTTCAGCGGGCCGATAGAATTTCGGATCAATCACGACATAATCCGCAGGGTCCAGGCCTAATTCTTGGAAGGCCAAATTGACGAAGTCACCAACCCTTACCGTTACGCCAGTACTGATCACAAAGTCTTCTGGTTTCTCTTGCTGAAGCATCATCCACATTGCTTCAACGTAATCACCAGCGAATCCCCAGTCGCGTTGCGCATCGAGGTTTCCTAAACGTAGTTCATTTTGCAAACCTAATTTGATTCGGGCTGCAGCCATCGTGATTTTGCGAGTCACAAATTCCAGCCCGCGGCGTGGAGACTCATGATTAAAGAGAATTCCAGAACATGCAAACATGTTGTAGCTTTCTCGGTAGTTGATCGTCAGGTAGTGACCATAAACCTTTGCAACACCGTATGGGCTTCTGGGATGCAACGGCGTTGTTTCTCGCTGAGGTGTTTCATGCACCAAGCCAAACATTTCGCTGCTGCTTGCTTGGTAAAAACGAATAGACGGATCCACTGATCGGATTGCTTCTAAGACACGTGCCGTCCCGAGACCGGTAATGTCACCGGTCACGACAACCTGGCTCCAACTGGTGCCGACGAAGCTTTGTGCAGCCAAGTTGTAAACTTCGCTAGGCCGAACTTGTTGAATCAGATTCGATAAGGATGCTTGATCTGAAAGGTCGCTTTGATGGAGCTCGATGGAATCCAAAATGTGTTCAATTCGACCAAACGAAGGACTACTGCTGCGACGGTATGTACCATGAACTTCATACCCTTTATCTAGCAAAAGCTCGGCTAGATAAGAACCGTCTTGGCCAGTTATTCCTGTGATTAACGCGCGTTTGGTCATTCTCGTTTTCTTCCTTGAAAATCGAATGTAGTGAGGAACCTAATTAAGAAGTGATTCTTCGAAAATACTCTCTTCCACCAACTTGGTAATCTAGGAAAGATTGCAGATTGGATCAAGGGCATTTTCCTCCGAACGTCTTCTAAGCTGCCATTCTTGGTTCTGTCTGCAAACACTTGTTCATGGTTCCGCTAGTTGCAAGCCATCTGCAATGCGTTTTCTCGATGTTTTTCGTTTGAGTACCAATAAGATACAATATTTGCTAGTTTGCCCACGAACCCAGCAAGGAGGAATTAGCACTCTATCTTTCGATCGATTGTGTCTTGCGTTATCCTACAAAAGGGCATAGGCATGCTACAAAAGATCATACATTCGACGTCCATATCAGAATGGATTGTCATAAATACTTGTCCCCAGGTAATCTTGGACGGATCACTCTGGCAGGAGATCCATACACAACCAAAAGAGATTCGATCGACTTGAGCACGAGCGAACCTGCTCCGACGATCGAGTGCTCTCCAATTTGTATGCCGTCGGACAGGGTTGCTCCAATGCATACAGCCGAGTACATGCCGATGTGGCAGTTCCCACCCGTGGTCACACCTGGCGCAAGACTTGCAAAATCACCTAGTGAGGAATCGTGATCGAGCGACGAACCGGTGTTTACGATGCAAAACCGACCGATCGAAGTGTTGGAGTTGACGCACGCGCCCGCCATGATTGCGGATCCCTCACCAACCGTCACGCCGTTAGCCAACGATGCACTCGGGTGAATTGCTCGAACAAACGTAAGACTAGGACATAGCTCCCGAATACAAGCAGCCACCTTCGATCGTAAAAAGTTATCGCCGATTGCAACAATCGCTCCCATGATTCCATGAGATACCATCAATTCAGGTAGCGAATCATCCGAACCTAAGATCGGATAGCCCATCAGTTCGTCACCCGCACTTCGGACTCGATCTAAAAACCCTATAATCTCGTATTTACCTTCTCGTTGCAGGATGTCCACGATGACCTTTGCATGTCCCGACGCTCCTACGACGACAATTTTATTGTTCCGAACGTTATGGTCAGCCATAGGTTACTCACAAGGGAATTCAACGAACTCGGAATACAAAGACTACCGTGCTAGATTTATAGTTGCGTTCTTAGAAAACCAGATAGTCTGCACCAAACCCAAGTTTCGCCACCAATATTTTGCAACTCGGATTTCACTCACCAGGACGCCAAGCTTCCGATCATCTTTGCCGTTGAGCGTGAGTGCTGGGACAAAGACACCTGAATCGATCTGGATCTGGAAGTGGTTGCTCAACGGGGTTTTCGGCAACCTCAATCTAAGCCTCAACCGACCCTTGAAATCGCGATTCAAAATAACTTGATTGTTGAACCGGAGTTCGATCGAATTTTTGTCGGGGCCTGACAAAAGTTCAATCCACAACCATTTTAGCGCGACTTGGCGTGGTAAAGTGCAGCTCAAGGTGGCATGTCCATCAGTCCAGTTGTAGCTGCGTTTTTTTACACACTCCTGTGGATAAAATCCCGAAGCCTCGCAATGTGCAAGTTCCTTTTTCTCAGAGCTATTTCCTCTACAATAGACAACGCGAGGCTTCGAGACGGAGCGAGATTCTAAAGTTATGCTTCGCTCGCTTAAATTCTCACGAATGCGGCTAGAAACGGTGACTGACACGATCAAACAAGTCCTTTTTTTGAAGTTCTAGCGTACCAGAGGTGTTCTCAAAACAATTCGCCAAAAAGTGTCGTTGACTCGGCGTCAATTCGATCAATCAAGGGCAATTGGGGTGAAACCTTCCAGTTTGACAAGTAGGTTGAAATCGTGTCAGCAAGCTGGAGACAAGGGCTAGCTTTGGCAACTTTATCAATGAACGGTAGCAGCAAGTTGACGTACTGCCTGCCGCTATGGCGCTCCACTGCCCAACTGCGAGCGGCCTGTGCTTTTGCGGTGGCCCGACCATAGTCAGTACTGATGGCTGCTAGTTGTTTTTGAATATCGCCAAATTCATGTGAATGCTGTACTCGGTAAATACATTCATCTGGAATTTCGCCGTAACAACCACCACCGCTTACCAAAGTTGGTCGAGCGCTGGCGAGACTTACGATTGCGCTGGCAGACGCGCCCTCGATGATTGGATAGCGCAAGCAAGCGATTGCGTGGGAGTTCTCTAACTCTTGGTGCAACGCTGAATCATCGACTTTCCCAAGTATCACCAGATCAACCGGGTATCGGCCGCCTGAAGCCAGCTTGGTAAGTAACTCTTCATACGACTTACTGATGCCTCCCACGATTCGATACTGCCATGTGGAGCTTAAATCCTTTGACTCGCCAATAGCCTGAATTACTGATTCGAATCGTTTGTTTACATTCGCGTCGCCTATGGTGATTAGACGCATAGGAAGGTGCTTGAATTTAGGCAATTCGAGCTTCCGTTCGTTTTCCACACAAAACGCAAGCGGAATGGTTGTCACGGGGCAGTGTAGTCGCGATGAGCACATCGAAGCGTAGAATTTCGCGTGAGTTATAACGCCCAGTGTTGATTTCATGGCAAATCGCAACACCGGAAAGTCCGCGCACCGCGACATGAACCACTTGCGAGATAGATCGTCTGATGCAGCATGGTAGGTTTGAACAGCGTCTTTACCTGCTTCGGCATTCAACTTGTCGAGGTACGACTCGTTATTGTGCTGTTGGAGCCATTCGATCAACAAGTTGTGAAGGATATAGTCGTGAAGCACCGTGATCCCCGGCACTTGGGCTTGGTGCGGCAAACAATAGTAGTGATTGCCCAGGTGATTGCCGATATTGTACAAAACGCAGTCAAAACCACTCAAGTAGTCAGTCACATTCGAGTCAATGGATTCTGCGGTGACAACCTCGCACACTCGCTCACGGCTAGTCTTCATTGAGTCCGAATGTGCTGCTTCGCTTCGAATGATTGTTACTTCATGGCCCAATTCTAAGAGCGAAGAAACAACTTCTTTGCTAAACAAAGCAATCGCTGAGCGTCGCGAGTAGGGGGTATACCACGCTAGCTTCATGCCACTAGCCTTTCAATTGTCCGCTCCCAAGTTATGCCCTTCTTGATCCATTCCTGTCGCGAGTGTGAGCCGATATCGATCGTGCGCTGCCGGTAATCGAAAATTCGATCCAGAGCTTCTGCAATTTGGACTGCGTTAGCTTCACGTACCCAACCGGTCTGATCATCGTAAACCAAATCCAGTAACCCTCCCGAGTCATTGACGGTAAGGACCCCCTTTCCTGCCTGATTCGCTTCCATTGCAACGTATCCATACGAATCTTCGTCGATCGGGAGATAGGCACACGCGAGAGAATTGCGCATCATTGGAACGAGGATTTCGCGAGCGTGATACCCAACCTTAAGTTGGATACGATTTTGTAAGCCATACTTTTCGATTAAACTCTCCAGTCGATCGGCATCTTGAGTCGTATCCGCTGGACCTGCGATTAACAGTTTCGCATTCGATCGCACATGACGCATCGCTTCGACTAGCAAATACTGTCGTTTCGTTGAATTGATCCTGCCACCACAAAAAACATAGTCTCCATACTCGCCTGGGCTATAGTCTTCCGGACCATTGATTGGCGTTCGTAGTAATTCGCTTTCGAAGCCGTTGTACTTCTTAAGACGTTGCTGAGTCACTGGCGAAATAGTGCATAACCGACGAACGCTGCGAAAACATTCCGAGTCTGCTTCTCCAATACTCGCTCGCAACTCTTGACCAGCGTGCGAGGCAGGGATGTTCGAATGCCCCGAATCCCACATGTCGTACGCTTGGCGATATTGATGAACTAACCACAACACTTTGTTCGGATGAGGGATTAGGTAAGCCGGGAATTTTAAGGCGATGACTAGATCCGCATCTCCGATTCTCATCATCCGGCAGGCTAGCATCTCCGAGAAGATGCGATCCGCAGGTTCATGTCGGAATGGAACTCGAAGCAATTGAGCTTCATGTCCGACGTTTCGAAGGTGAGCAACCAAATAATTTGCTAGGTCTTCGGCACCACCGCGCATGAACGGCGCCATATTGTTGACGACAAATATTTTCACGCTACGCGCCTCGCAGAGCAATCTCCAATTCGAGGAACAGAATGACGGTTCTTTCCATTCGAAAGCTGATCTGCAATCTTTTCGTCATCTACATGAAAATCAATGCACTCGCTGTCAACTGCACTTGATGGAAGTAGCGAAAGCTTGTTGGTACGAATTGCTTCGCATTCGAGTAAAACGGACCTCGCTTCCGCAAAGGACAAACAAATAGCATGCTCGAATCGTTGGCTTATGCTTGACCACATTGCTTGGGAAACGTTGATCGGCCCCAAATTGCAAATCTTGCGATAATGAGTCGAAACTACGATTACCTTATTGGGATGACGCAACAAACAAGCCGGTGAGTCGAGTGCGATCAGTCGATCCGCTGACGCAGTCAAATCGAGTAGTCGGTAACCCATGGCCTGCTCAAGCAGGGTCTGGATGTTGCCAACGAATGGTAAAGAAAGTACGTCGACCTGATGCCCATGTTTGGTCAGAACGTCGCTCATACGCTCGCATAGGCTTCGTTCTTCTGGTGTGTTTTGAAAAGTCTCGATCGACTTGGCTATCAGTATTTGCATTTCTACCACGATGAAAACGAAATTAAAGTCACCGTTGTTTACCCAATTTGACGATCGCTCGTCAAGATGGTTTTGCCGTTTGAAAAGAAAAACTCTTCGCAAAATCATGCATTTGAAACGATTCGAGAATCCTTGGAACGACCTGCTAAATCGTCGAAACACTGAAAATACTTGATCGCGACATCTTTCCAACGATAACGTCCCATCGAAACCTTTGAGTATGCTGAATTGATGCTAGCAGTTTCTGGCTGTTCAATGATTCGTAGCATTGCGTCTCGCAATTCGTAGCAGCAGCGTGGATTGAATGTCTCAGCACGCACATCCAGGGATTCTAGATGTTCTAAGAAGGCCGGAATTGCAGACATCGCGACGGGAGTCCCAGCAGCCCAAGCGTCAAGCCCCGATCCATTGCCTGCTTCGTAAAGCGAAGCATTTACGACCATCTTGGCACAGACGATTAGTGCTGCAACTTCCCGATCCTGACGCAACCCCAAACTGGTCACGTTCCCTTCGCCCCTTGAGCAATCGATGTAGAAAGGAGAATTCGCGTAGCCGTGAATCCCTTCAGTGCCAAATCCTGCCAACACAAGCTTCAATTCAGGGTGCAATTTCGAAACATAGTGAAAGCCAGCGAGCAACTGACCCAAGTTTTTATGCGCCGAAACGTTATTGAGGCTCAGGATATAGTCCCCCGCGATGCCAAGGCCTCGAACAATTTGCTGTGCTTCATGCAACGAAAAAGCATCAAGGCTGCCCAAATGCGAGAGCGGAATAACCTTTGGCGAATGCTTGTGGCTTGGAAATGTACGTTTCAGCTCATCCGCGATAAATTGCGTCGAGACGATTGGATATGCTTGCTGCACCCACCGTTGATGCTGAATACGCAACAATTCGCTGGACTCAATACTCTCGACAAACGTGCCCGTGAAATGGGTATAGTTGAAATCGTGCGGAATAAAGGCAACGGGAGAAGTACATGCTGGACAATCTATGCCATAAGGCCATGCAAAGAACACAGCATCGTAGTCATTGAGCTCCCTTATCCATCGACGATAGTTGGGGGCGTTGAGTACCGATCGAATCATGGAAACCAAATTTCTCAATCGCGAGCGGTTGCGACAAGGTCGCAACCACGTGATCTTTTTAACTTGGATCGATAGCTTTGCTAGGACTTCAGCCGGCAACTGATCCCCGCAAACTTTATTCACCGCTCGCCCCAAATAGACCGTAAGTTCACAATGTGGTCGCGCTTGGCGCATCCCTTCGGCGAGCCTTAGAGTGTACCGCCAGCCGCCAGTGGAAGCACTTTGCAATACTATTGCTAACCGATTCACTGGCGAAGGTGATTTCATTGAACCGAAGCCAATCCCCCTAGGCTGCTCGACGCACAGAACCGAAACTGCTTGCGGCCTTGCGAATCACATCCACAATGCGATCGATGTCTTCGAATGAAAGTTGGTTGTAGGTCGGCAACATCAATCCAGCTTCGCCAAGCTGATTGGTCACATTGAGTGGTTGATTTTGTTTCGAAGCCGCTTCGACAAACGGAGGTAGCCTATGAAGAGGATAAAAGAACGGACGGGAATCGATGCCCGCGTCTTTCATGGTGGCAATAAGCTCATCACGACTTTGCCCAAACTCCCTCGATTCAATCGTTATACTGTACATCCAAGGGGCAATTTCCGCCCAGGCTGCACAGGGCTGAAAACCGATCCCTCGAATTCCCTGAAGCGATTCAGTGTAATAGCGAAAGATTGCATTTCGCTTCTCGAAGATTTCCTCGCGTCTCTCCAGCTGAGCACACAACATTGCACATGCAACATTCGTCAAACGGAAGTTATATCCAGTGATTGGAAAGTAATACCGGCGTCGAGGGTCCATGCCCTGCCCTCGAAGCATTTTGAGGCGAATCGCAAGCTGCGAATCATTCAGGGTTATCGCCCCTCCCTCACCACACGTCAGTATCTTATTCCCGAAAAACGAAAACGTTCCAACAGTCCCGAGACCTCCAACCGGCTTGTTTTTGTACAGGGCAAAATGAGCCTCCGCTGCATCCTCGACCACCCAAAGGCCGTTCATGGCAGCGATTTGATTAATCTGGTCCATATCCGCAGGGTGGCCCATGAGGTGGACAGCGATGATTCCTCGCGTTCTCGGAGTGATCGCTGCTTCGATGGCTTCCGGGGAGATGCACCATGTTGCTGGATCAATGTCAACGAAAACAGGCTCGGCACCGCAGTAGCGAACCGCGTTGGCCGTGGCAATGTATGTCATCGAAGGAACGATGACTTCGTCGCCCGGTCGGAGTCCAAGCCCTAACAAAGCAAGATGAAGAGCAACGGTTCCGTTTGAACAGGAAAGTGCGAATTTCGAGTCGCAAAGTTCCGAAAAACTTGCCTCGAACTGATCAAGGTACTTGCCAGTTGAAGAAATCCATGAACTACGAATAGCGTCGATGACGTACTTCTCTTCATTTCCAGTTACATCGGACGAAGCTACTGGTATCAAAGTCATTGGTTGAATCTCCATACTCGAACGAACGAATCCTTGGTGTGAGATTAGGATATCAGGTTTATCGAGTCAAGGCCATTTGGCCCCCATAAAGCTCGGACTCCCCCGCGAGTATTCAGGATGGTATTGCCAAGAGAATTGGATTCGCCGTATATGAATATCCACGCGGAAGCCATACAGCGATTTTTGCAGAAAGAACCTGCCGACTTCGATTCCGACACGTTCCTTGATTATGGAAACTTGTTAAGTCCAATATGTCAAAATGTGCTTTGATCACGGGGGTAACTGGACAAGATGGACACTATCTGGCGTCGCATTTGACGGCACTGGGATACTCAGTGGTTGGCCATTCCCGCACTCAACCCACCCTGCAGTCCGAACCGCTTGAGCTTTCGATACGGAGAATCAGCCACGGGTTGCAAACAAGGAACGATTGGCTGGAAACGATTGAGCGTTTCGATGTTGCCGAGATTTACCATCTCGCAGGAGTAACTTTTGTCCCTGAAAGTTGGGATTCACCTCAGAAGACTTTTTCTGCAAACCTGGATCGAACACTGTCCCTTCTTGAAGCATTGCGAGTCATTCCCAATCCACCCAAGTTGTTTTACGCAGGCTCAAGCGAAGTTTTTGGAAACGCTTCGGAGTCACCTCTCCACGAAGGTTCACCATTCAGACCAACCAATCCATATGGAATTTCCAAAGCGGCCTCAATCAATCTTGTAGAATGCTATCGAAGTCGTTTTGGAATTTTTGCCTGTTCTGGTATTCTTTTCAACCATGAGTCACCAAGGCGATCTGTCGAATTCGTATCACGGAAGATTTCGCAAGGAGCGGCCGCGATCCATTTAGGGCTTCAAGACTGCCTTACGCTGGGGAACCTTGACGTATCTCGTGACTGGGGCTTTGCAGCCGATTTCGTAGATTGCATGCATCGAATGCTCGCAGCGGATTCCCCCTCGGATTTTGTGATTGGTACTGGCAAATTAACAACTTTAGAACAGGTCGTTGATATCGCCTTCCGCAGAGTAGGTTTGAATTGGAAGGATTGGGTTAGAACAGACCAGCGATTCGTTCGTCCTCTAGAATCAAGAGTGAAAGTCGCTGACAGTTCTAAAGCGCACCATGAACTTGGATGGACCGCCAACACTACGGTCGAACAGCTTATCGAGATGATGGTTGATCATGATCTGGAGTTACTTGAAAGACAATCGCAACGTGCTGCTTAATCCACTCAACATTGCCTAAAGCCAATCCAGGACCACCTTGCCCGATAGGCCAGTTTGCATTGCCTGGAAACCTTTTTCGAAGTCCGTATAGTGAAATCGGTGAGTAATGACGGGCGAAATATCCAAGCCGCTCTCCAACAACACCGTCATTTTGTACCATGTCTCGTACATCTCGCGGCCATAAATGCCCCGGATCGTCAGCATGTTGAAAACCACTAAATTCCAATCGATTGCAATCTGCTCCGAAGGAATACCCAACATCGCAATCTTGCCACCATGACACATGCTTGCAAGCATGGTTCGAAGAGCCGCTGGCGATCCAGACATTTCCAAACCAACATCAAAGCCCTCGCGCATGTTGAGTTCTTTTTGAACACCAGCCATATCGCGTTCGCGAGGATCAAACGCTAGGGACGCCCCCATTTTCCTCGCAAGATCCAGACGGAACGGGTTAATGTCCGACACGACCACATGCCGCGCGCCCGCATGCTTCACTACGGCCGTCGCCATCAAGCCGATTGGCCCCGCTCCGGTGATGAGAACGTCTTCCCCCAAGCATTCAAACGCCAGTGCCGTATGCACCGCATTGCCCAGCGGATCGAAGATAGAGGCAATATCCCGATCGATATCGGGACGATGATGCCAGACGTTCGTCATCGGCAACGCGATATACTCGGCAAACGCTCCCGTTCGATTCACCCCAACCCCCTGAGTGTCCTTGCATAAATGCCTTCGACCAGCAAGGCAATTTCGGCATCGCCCACAAACGACATGCCCTTCCCCAGAGACTATCTCACCTGGGAAGAAGTCGGTCACGTTAGACCCAACTTCCACGATCTCACCCACAAATTCATGACCGACCACCATAGGAACCGGAATGGTTTTCTGAGCCCACGCATCCCAATTGTAGATATGCAAATCAGTACCACAGATCCCCGTTTTCTCAACACGAATCAAACAATCATTGATTCCAATCGTTGGAAAGGGTACATCCTGCAGCTCCAGCCCAACATCTCGTTTTGACTTAACAAGCGCCTTCATCGATGTGCTTACTTTGCGATTGAGTGGAAAATTCGACTAAATCAAGAAGATGGTCTGTTCGCGATCCGGTCCCACGGAAAGAACACCCACAGGAACCGAGATCAATTCCTCAATCCGCTCGATATACTTACGAGCGTTCAATGGAAAGTCTTCCAATTTGCGAACGCCGGAAACATCCGTGTTCCAGCCGGGCATTGTCTCATATATCGGTACACAATCCCGAAGGTCTTCCGCCAAGCAGGGAAAACGAGTAATGCGCTGGCCGCGTAGATCGTAGGCAACGCAAACTTGAATCGAATCAAAGTGGCTAAGCACATCCATCATCATTAACGAAAGATAGTGGACTCCGCTTAGCCGAGCCG
>JBIKLJ010000275.1:0-5889 GCA_044359895.1 Pirellula sp. | reverse complement strand
TCCATGCACTTGCTTGCCGTATACGGCGAAATTGTCGATTAAGCCATGTGTTTGTTAAATCAAGACCGGCTATGCACGAAAGAACCGATTTGAACCACGGAATACACGGAACACACGGAAATGAAGACAGCAGGAAGTTAGCCTCTCTTTCCGTGTGTTCGGTGTGTTCGGTGGTTATTAACAACTTGTCTTGGGCTGTTGGGTGGTGCTAGGGACTGTTTGCCAAGGCACGGTCCCTTCAGTCAGTTCCATGCACTTGCTTGCCGTATACGGCGAAATTGTCGATTAAGCCATGTGTTTGTTAAATCAAGACCGGCTATGCACGAAAGAACCGATTTGAACCACGGAATACACGGAACACACGGAAATGAAGATAGCAGGAAGTTAGCCTCTCCTTCCGTGTGTTCGGTGTGTTCGGTGGTTGTTACCAACTTGTCTTTGGCAGTCAGGCGGTGCTAGGCACTGTTTTCTTCACCGTCGAGGGGGCAAGCGGGGCTGCCAGTAAGGCGATGAATCTTGGTCAACTGAAATCGTATCCCCGTCTTGGAGTCGAAAGCATTCTTCGTTCCCAAGGAAGACCAAGAGTGTGCGTTTGGCCAAGGAGATTGGCTAGGAGCAAATTGTCCTTGCAGCTGTGCCATTGTCTTCAAATCCAGTCGCTCCAGTATGGCTTTCTTTGAAAAGTCGTCTTCCAATGTGCTAAAATCGGGGTCTCGATCGAGCTTGATCGCCCGCCCCGAACCCCCGCCTACCTAGCCAATTAACCAAGGGATGATCCCACACCTCTCATGGGAAACGAATCTCTCTCCTTCATGGATCGCTTACCAAAATCGCAGCGCGAAGTTGCTTGTCGCCGAACATGTTTTTGCTCGTTGCTTCTCTTGCTTGTCCACGTCGTTTGCACGCATGCCGAACCGCCTGATTCCGATGCCGTGAACTTTAACCTTGATATACGACCGGTTTTGCAACAACGATGTTTCGCTTGCCACGGAGTTCTAAAACAACTCGCTGGTCTGCGTCTCGATTCGGCTTCTGCAATTCTTCAAGGGGGTGATTCGGGGCCAATCATCGAAGCGAAAAAACCGACATCGAGTCTATTGCTCACTCGCCTGAAATCAGCTGATCCCTCAGAGAGAATGCCTCCCGAAGGTCACCCCTTGGAGGAGTCGCAAATCCTCGCTATCGCCGAATGGATCGATGAAGGAGCGATTCCACCACTGAACGATGTACCAGAACCTGATCCGAACCAACATTGGTCGTTTCAGATCCCGCACCGCCCCGCGATGCCAGCTCCCGCGGAATCGAATCATCCCAGAAATCCTATCGACGCATTTATTGAGCATCGATGGCATCAACATGGCGTCACCCCTCAAGCCATTGCCGATCCTGCGACCCGGTTGCGTCGCGTCTATTTCGATCTCATCGGATTGCCCCCTTCTCCTGAAGCTTTGAAACAATTCGAAGAGAATCCATCGCAATCGGAATACGAACGCGTTGTCGATGAGCTCCTCGCTTCACCCAAGTACGGTGAGCGCTGGGGACGACACTGGATGGATGTGTGGCGGTATGCCGATTGGTTTGGCAGACGCTACGTTCCCGACGTCTGGAATAGTGCCCCTCAGATCTGGCGATGGCGCGATTGGATCGTTCAATCGCTCAATGACGACGTAGGATACGATCAAATGATTCAGGAGATGCTCGCCGCTGACGAGCTCCATCCGGGCGATCCGAAATCCAATGTCGCAACCGGATACCTGATTCGCAATTGGTATGCGCTGAACCCCAACGATTGGATGCGCAGCAATGTCGAGCATACTGGAAAAGCATTCCTCGGATTAACATTCCACTGCGCTCATTGCCACGATCATAAATACGATCCCATCTCACAAGAAAACTACTTTCAGTTTCGGGCCTTCTTTGAACCGATCTCCGTTCGCCAAGACCGCGTTCCCGGACAAGCAGACCCAGGCCCGTTTCAAGAGTACGAATACAGTACCCTGAGGAAAGTTCAACGTCTCGGTCGAGTGAGCATCTTTGACAAGAACCATGAATCCCCGACATGGTTCTATACAGGAGGGGATGAACGCAATCGATTGACCGATCGAGGATCGATCTCCCCGGCCGTCCCGGATTTTCTCCAATCAGCGTTTCAGCACCCCATTGCGACGATTCACTTGCCACCCAAAGCGTGGTATCCAGGATTAGACGATCCGATGATCGCGACAGTGCTTGGCGAAGCCGATACCGCTATCGCAAATGCGAATCTTGAACTCTCTGCCGCCCAATCCAAGCTTCAGGAATCGTCTGCAACGGCAGAGCTTCCGATGCAAGAACGCGAGGCGATCGAAAAAGTACAGGCTCTGGAGGCCCAATTGCAACAGGCTCGAGCGTCTGAAGGTTCCTCGATAACGTCCGCGCTGTCTGGTGAGCAATCGCTGCTATTCGACGCTTCCTCGGGACGCCGAATGATCTATCGCTCCGCGCCGGAAATAACCCTCGTTGAAGAAAACGACGAAATCCAATTTCTAGTGAAGATTCTTGCGGACTCCCATTTCAACTTCCAATTGACGCGAAACAGTTCTAGCGGAGCCACTGCGACGTACGTGGGATTTGAACGCGGAAAGATCAAGTCGTACAAACCATCCTCGTTCGATGAATTCGAGGTTGGCAAATTTGATTCGGAAACAAGTGCGGTGATGCTCGTCCAACTCACATTGCACCCGAAGGCAGATCAATGCACGCTCACCGTATCGTCTCCCGACTCGCAGCATATCTATGCGGCTCCTACAACCATCGCACTCAATGGCTGGAATCCATCAGGTGATCCTAACCAAGGGATCTTGTTTGACGCGAGACCCGGATCCGTAGCCGTCGTGGATGACTGGAAGTACAGCCGTCCCACAGGCATATCACCCTCCGCAACTTGCTTGCTCGATTTTGATTTTGAATCAACGAGGAATACGGAAAATGCAGAACTTGTTGGAAACCTTGAGTGGGTATCTGCCAAGGATTATTCACTCGCGCCTGCATTCTCAAAGGTGGTCCGCAACCTACCGAGCTTGCGATTGCGACAATTTCAAGCCGAACTCGAACAGGCTCAGCGAATGGCGATGAGGAGACAATTGCCTGTCGACGTTGCAGCAGCCAAAGTCGCATCCGCGCAAGCCCATCGCGTCAGTCTGGAAGCACGAATAGCGGCGGAACAATCCAAGTATATCGCGAGGGAAACTGCGAGTGCCGAACGGATCGAGCTTCTTGGCCGAAGCGCCTTGATTGCAGAAAAGCTCGCGGATCGCGAGAAAGCTCGTTTGGACTGTCTCGATGCGAAGCGTGCATTGGCAGACATAGAATCTAAACCAGGAGATGAACCGAATCGAGCTAAGGAATTAGAAACCGCAAAGCAACGATTCGGGGCAACGCAAGCCTCACAGGATGCTGCGGAACTTGCATACCGAAATGCCCAGGATGCTCCGGCCTCCATCGCATCCTACCAACCTCTTTCCGCCCAATACCCAAGAACCAGTACCGGTCGACGTAGAGCGTTGGCCGAGTGGATAACTTCGATCAAAAATCCTCTGACCGCTCGCGTCGGAGTCAATCACATCTGGATGCGGCACTTTCACCAACCCTTGGTGAAGAGCGTGTTTGATTTCGGCCGAAACGGTAGCCTGCCATCCCACCCTGAACTATTAGATTGGCTCGCGGTGGATTGGATGGAATCGAACTGGAGCATGAAGCATCTGCATCGCATCATGGTAACCAGCCAAACGTACCAACGACAATCTTTTGCCGCAACCAACCCATCGCATCAAACGGATCCGGAGAACCGGTGGTATTGGAGGATGAACACTGGGAGAATGGAAGTCGAGGTGGTTCGGGACTCACTCATCGAATTAGCGGGGAAACTTGATTCTACCATGGGAGGCCAAGAGCTCGAGAACAAGGATATTTTTTCCACTTGGCGTAGAACGCTTTACTACTCCTGCCAACCGGAAGAAGATGGAAAAAGTCAGCTTGGGATGCTGTTTGACGGCCCCGATGCAAGCGACTGTTATCGACGGACGAGAACCGTCATTCCTCAGCAATCGCTCGCGCTGACCAATAGCCCACTGGTGCATGAACTCAGTCCACTGATCGCAAAACGGATCGAGACCGCATGGAACAGCGGCGAATCGATTCCAAGCGATTCGTTCGTCGTCGAAGCCTTTCGCATGATCCTCAACCGTGCCCCCACTGACGAGGAACGGGGACTGTGCGAGCAGTATGTTTCCATAGGTCCCGACCTACAATCACAACGAGCCAGCCTTGTTCGAGCGTTGCTCAATCACACCGACTTCATCACCGTTCGATAACCGCATACCAACGATATTTTTCCGAGCCGATTTTTTATGACATCCACTCGCAGAATGTTTCTAGCTGATTTCGGGATGGGATTCACAGGACTCGCGTTGGGTTCCATGTTAGCCCACGATGGAATCGTTCGTGCCGCAACGGGCCTACCTGATTCGCCTCAGCTTGATGCGAGCACCGAGGCATTGGGAACACCAGCCAAAGCCAAATCGGTGATTTGGGTGTTCCTGTCGGGAGGGTACAGCCACCTTGAAACCTTTGACCCAAAGCCCGCTCTCAACGACTACGCAGGAAAGACCTATAACGAAACTCCATTCCGGAACCCTGTCGATTCGCAGTTGCATAAAAAACGATTTCGCTCAGTACCAGCCGAAGAGATCAACGTACGGGATGTATATCCAACGATTTATCCGATGCAGGTGGGATGGAAGAAGCGAGGGGAATCGGGGATTGAGGTGACGGATTGGTGGCCACACTTAGGTCAGTGTGTGGACGACTTGTGCTTTGTGCGAAACATGTGGACCACCGATAATGATCATGCCGCCGAAAACCAAATCCACACCGGTCGCCATCGGCTTGATGAACCTCAACCAAGTATCGGTGCATGGGCCAACTACGGGCTGGGTAGCTTCAACGACAACCTCCCTAAGTTCGTCGTCCTAGGAGGCCCCACTCGCTCCGATACAAGGCAATCGATTGACTCCTACTATCTGGGACCACAGCATGCAGGAGTCCCATTGACTCTTGATCCCAAAAACCCGTTACCCTTTGGACAAAGGTTTGAGAAGCAGTCAGCCGACGAGCAAGCTCGCGAGTTTGAATTGATCGGCAAGCTCAATGGATTGGCAGGAGCCATTTATCCAGAGGACGATGAGCTTCGCGCACGGATCCGAGCTTACGAACTAGCGTTCCGCATGCAAGCGTCCGTCCCCGATGCGATCGATTTAGCGAGCGAGACCGAGGCGACTCGGAAACTCTATGGTTTGGATCAAGACGCGACCAAGGTGGCGGGTGAACGATTCCTGGCGGCGCGAAGGCTTGTGGAACGAGGAGTTCGGTTCGTGCAGGTATTCCCATCGGCATACGGTGTCTGGGACTCGCACCAGAAGTTAAAAGAGAATCACACCAAACTTTGCGCCAGCATCGATTTGCCGATCGCGGGCCTGATCGCGGATCTCAAACAACGCGGGCTATTGGAATCGACTTTGGTCGTATTTTGCACCGAGTTCGGACGTACGCCTGGCTTGGAAAAACGAGGTGGTGGAATCGATGGACGGGACCACCATCCCAATGGATTCACCATATGGTTCGCTGGTGCGGGGGTAAAACGTGGTCATGTGCATGGAGAAACCGATGAGCTCGGCTACCATGCGATTGGCGAGGGGCACTACGTCACCGACATCCACGCGACGGTTTTGCATTTGTTGGGACTGAACTCGCGCACCTTGGAAATCCCCGGTCGTAAGCGTCTCGAAATCGACCATGGGAAAGTTATCGAAGACATTCTGGTCTAGACTAATTTCATGACAGCAACCCTTC
>JBIKLJ010000274.1:0-5893 GCA_044359895.1 Pirellula sp. | reverse complement strand
CAAACCCAAACGCTCGGTGAGATCACCGATCCGGAGGAAGTTCAACGACTGGCTGGACTTTGCGAAGCGAATCAACCCAACAGCATTTCGCATTCGTTCCGCGATGTGTTGAGGCAAGTGGCAAGTGGAAGAAGCGACGTCGAATCCAGGACTTCCAGCCGTCGGCGGTCCAATCTGAAGGAAGCGTAAGAGACAGCGTGGTTGAAAATCGGTTGCGTGCTAAGCTCGACTTATTTGCTTTCCAAAGCTGCATTTAGCTTTCGAATTCGAATCCGATTGCCTGCCGCTTGAGGTGACTTGTCGAATTTATACTCCTCGATGGCTTCCGCTACTTTACCCTTCTCTTCGAACGCTCGTCCGACGAGGTAATGAGCTTGAGCGTGCCATTTTTCCGTCCCCTGCAACTTGAGCAACCGAGTCGTCAACCAATCAATCGATGTATCTAACTTTTCTAAATCGAAGTTTGCCATCCCTAAAAACATAGCAACGTCGAACTTGGACCTTCGAAAGAAAATCTGAGACTGCTTGATTTGCATTTGAAAGACTTCTAGCGGCTGATTAGGACGACGAACGATTCCTAAACTTGCTTGGGTATCTTTATCGGTTTCTAGCTTCTTGAGCGTTTGTTCATCCACGCGGACATCCATATACGATTTCAATGCCCCGATAGCTTCGATAGTGGTGTTGAAATTGCCAAGCAAATGCAAATTGCGAGCTTGAGAGATAGGCGTGTCGGAAATGTAGGCGCCGTAGTTCCCAACATAAGTCATGGAGAAAGGTGATTGTTCGTCGAGCCGGGAACGAAGTGATAGGTTGTATGCATGAGCCAACCAGGGTGCATTCCAATGACGAACTGTAAGTTTCGGATCGATGGACTTCAAACGCTCTTCGAAAGTGTCAGAATTCGAAGCAATGCGCAAACGATTGTCTCCTGTTAAAGACTTTTCCAGGATGTGCATCGACTGGCTTGTTGCAAAGGGCTCAAGATCCATGAGAGCGACAATCGACCCCAGGTCCTTCTGCTCGACAGGGTATTCGAAGAATCCGGGAATCTTGGCGCGACGTAAGACGTTCGGGTTTTCACGTGCCTCTTGAAGCGTTGCAATTCCATCATCCGTTTGGCTGGGGATCGGAAGTCCCCAGTTCGGCTCAAACAAATAAATGCTCTTTCCGATCGGTACACCGATGCACCACAATCGCAACGATGCGTTTTCGGTTGCCCCCGACTCGCTGGGCAATGCAAGGGCGACGCAATCAACACCATTCGCGAAAGCAAGCTGAGTGAAAACGCGTGCTCGTTGCCAAACGTCTCCTCGCGCAAACATCAATGTTTGCCAAGGCAGCTGACGATAGACCGGAGCCGTATCGCTCAGAGGTGATTCTGGATAACTAACCAGCTTCTCAACGTCATTGGGTTGTCCGTCCACGCCGACATTGCAAATCGTCCAATCGAAAAGCTTCAGAGTGATCTCAAGCTGGTTCCAATCGTCCGCACGGAACGTTTCCTTTTGCTTTTGAAGCCATGGGCGGAAGAGACGGTCGCGGTAGGGACGATCCAGAACCCACTTGCTTAGCTTGGTAAGCATTTGGCACTGCAACAGGTACTCGCATTCCGGTTCGCCGAACTCCAGTTTGTCCAAACGCTTGGCCAAATCCAAAGTGCGGAGGTCAACGGGGACGGTAAGCAGCATTTCCGGAGCTTTCCAGGAGTCCGATGCTTTCACGCTCTTGGACCAGGTGTTCATCTGGTACTGAATTTCCCGCAGGGCAGCCGAACGATCCAACCGAATCAGTTGCGGCAGGTAGCGAAACGCTTCCTTGATCGAATCACGCTTCTCTTTGCCAGCCGCCTGGCTCGTTTGGAATGACTCCAAACGCTTTGCGCTGCCATCGGTGCAGCCCACGGGTAAACCTAATGCGGCAGCCATAGCTAGAATCGCAAACGCGCGAATCTTCGGGGAAATCGTTGTACAAGCGAACAAGTTATGGCCTAACGAGTTTTGAAGCGGCGTGGATGATGAGTGCATAACCGAATTCTAACAACAACTTTCCAAAACCAGAAACGAAACGCCGCTAGTTCGGCTACGCATCCATTTTGGCTACGGTTCGCCAGATCGTTACCACCCGAGTTAAAACTTGTTCGAATTGATCCAGAGGCACCATATTTGGCCCATCGCTGGGGCTCTGATCTGGATTGGGGTGAGTTTCGAAAAAGACCCCATCGATGCCTACCGCGGCAGCCGCACGAGCAAGCGGTTCCACCATGGATCGATTTCCGCCGGTCGCCCCACCCAGTCCACCTGGTTGCTGTACAGAATGAGTGGCATCAAAAATGACTGGGACGCCAAGGCCGCGCATGGCGGGAAGCCCGGTCATGTCGTTCACCAGCCGGCCGTAGCCAAAAAAAGTGCCGCGTTCACACAACATCAACCCACCCTTGCCTGCCGACGCGACCTTTTCAACCACATACTTCATATCGGAAGGAGCCATAAATTGCCCCTTCTTCACATTCAGTGGCTTCCCAGTGCTGGCGCACGCCACCAAGAGATCGGTTTGTCTAGCCAAAAAAGCAGGGATCTGAAGCAGATCGCAGACCTCGGCCACCGCAATCGCTTGTTCCGGAAGATGCACATCGGTGGTTACCGGACACCCGACTTTCTTTTTCACTTGCTCTAGAACGTGCAAGCCTTCGTCGACTCCCGGTCCGCGATAGCTTCCGGCACTGGTCCGATTTGCTTTGTCAAAACTTGCCTTGAAGACATAATTCACACCAAGCTTGGCGCATATATCGGCAACCTGTTGGGCAATCGACAGGCATAAGTCAGCCGACTCGATAACGCACGGACCGGCTATCAGCAACAACGATCCAAGGTCCCCGCAAACATGTGATCCGACGGAAACACATTCTGTTCTTTTCAGCGGTTGCATGATCATTGCTCAGTCCAGGTTTCGGTTTTGACAGACTCAAACAATTGGGGGCTAGCTAGGATTGAGCTCCGTTAAGCCCGCTAGAGCAAGCCCGTTAGAAGCTTGGCCCGTTAGAAGCTTGGCCCGTTCGTCGGCTAGCCTGTCATTCCACCGTCAACGGTGATCACTTGACCGGTCACGTAGCTAGCGGCCGGGCTCGCTAGGAACAGAACACAGGCTGCAACGTCATCGGCAGTCCCTAGCCTGTTCGCTGGGATTCGCTTCTTGACTTCATCGGTCACCACATCACCCAAGGCCCGAGTCATATCGCTTTCAATGAACCCTGGAGCGACCGCGTTTACCGTAATTTTTCTCTTGGCCATTTCCTTAGCAAGAGACCTGGTAAAACCGATCATGCCCGCTTTCGTCGCGGAGTAGTTGGTTTGCCCAGGATTTCCGATAAGCCCTGACACACTGGACATGTTCACGATGCGACCATATCGCTGACCCATCATGACTCGTGTTGCAGCGCGGCAGAAAAGAAAACAGCTGGTCAAGTTTGCAGCGATGATTTCATCCCATTGCAAATCGGTCATACGCGGCAATAGCGTGTCGCGAGTGATACCCGCATTGTTGACCAAAATATCGAGCCGCTTGTGAACGGTTTCTACTTCTTCGAACAGCTTTTCGATCGAGGGCCGGTCAGTAACATCGCAAGCGATTGCAATTGCTTCCCCGCCAGCAGCTTGAATCTGTCCGACCGTGTCAGCGAGCTTGTCGGCGTTTCGTGCGACGCACAAAACTTTAGCACCATTCAAGCCAAGACGAATTGCAACAGCTTGGCCAAGCCCCTGCGAAGCACCCGTGACAAGAGCCACCTGGCCAGTGAGATTCGCAGATAAACCAAAGGTATTCTCAGACATAATTGCTTTCGGAATCAAAGAAACTTAATCACCAAAACACTCGCAGGCCGCTTTTCGATCCACTCGCTTTAGCGTTCCCGCCAAGACGCGGCCCGCACCGATTTCATAAAATTGATCGACACCCAAAGCGAGCAACTGGCTGAGAGTTCGTTCCCATAACACCGGCGAAACAACTTGTTTCGTCAACAGGGGCGGGAAGTCAGCAGCGAGTGTGTGCGGCTGGGCGTCCACGTTCGCGTAAAGAGGGAAACGAGGGCCGTTGAAGTGGGTAGAGCTCAGAGCGTTCTGCAGTCGTTCTACGGCAGGCTTCATAATGTCGGTATGAAAAGCACCCGCGACACTCAATCGAATGAATCTCGAAGCCCCCGCCTCGGTCGCCTTCGCTTCTGCGGCATCCAGCGAAGCCGCGTGTCCGGATATTGCGATGTTCCCTGGGCACAAAAGATTCGCCACTTGAAGGATCTCGCCAGGCAAACGAGCCGCATCGCAAACGGCATCCACTTGTTCGCGACTTAAGCCAAGCACGCTTGCCATGCCGCTTGGGATCGCTGAAGCTGCATCTTGCATGGCTGCCCCTCGTTGTTGCACCAGACGCACTCCATCGTCAAAACGGATGGCTCCTGCACAGCACAACGCGCTGTATTCGCCCAGACTCAATCCGGCAACCGCGACGACCGAATCGAGCAGCCCGTCTCGCTGGTCAAGAAAATCAGTGAGCGCCGCCATCGAGTGCACGAACAAGGCGGGTTGGCTGAAATTGGTCAGATGCAAATCCGACTCAGGGCCCTCGGCGCACAGTTTGGCCAGATCATAACCCAAAATCGAAGAGGCTCTTTCGAAGAGCTCGCGAGCGGCCGGACTGCGTTCGGACAGGCCTTTGCCCATTCCCAGAAATTGAGCTCCCTGACCAGGGAAAAGCAAAGCGACCTTCGGCATTTTGCAGGATTCCCTATCTACCTAGAACTTCTATGGGAGGCAAATCATGGATCGAACGAGGTTACAGACGAAAGCCTCGGAGAAAAACAACATCACAGTTTGCGTCAACAACTTGACCTGAAGGGTACCCCAGAAGAATTTCGAAACATTCCCTGGAATTTCCCACCGACAGGATCAAGCTTGTTCGCCTACTCTTCGCCCATTTGGACGACGACACGGCCCATGTAATGACCGCACTTAGGGCAAACCGTGTGCGTTGGTGTGACGGTGCTGCACTTCGGGCACACGTGAAGCTGACGAGGCTTCTTGGCATGGTGGGCTCGACGCTTGCCAGATCGTGAGTTGGAGTGACGTCGCTTTGGAACTGCCATTTTTCGGACTCAAACTAAATCAATAAGGGTGACACAGGTTTTTTGAAGGACCAAGAGGTTACGAGCTTCCGCATTACCTGTCAAGCCGAAAGCACTCGCTGAACCAAGACTCCGCAAGCTTGCCCCTGAGCGGAGTAGGAAAGGCTGACAAATGCGTTTCCTGGCTGGGCATTGCCACCTTCGGTTGCAACCTGGATCGGACATTCTGGGTCCAAACTAGAGCAATTTAGGACGGGGAACAGTTTTTGTTGATCCATGGCCAAGCAGCTCGCGACGATTTCGACAGCCGCACTACCAGCTCCCAAATTGCCGAAATAGCTCTTGGCAGCGGTTACGGACGCCTTGGTCCCCCCTAAAGCATCCGAAATCCCAGCAGCTTCCGACCGATCGCCGAGCACTTCGCTTTTGCCACAGGCGTGGATATGCCAATCTTGAGGTTGGAATTTTAGCCTGCGCTCGCGACCTTTTTGCATCAAGCCGGACAGGACATTTGCGGTTGCGATGCGAACGAAATCACGATTTTTTCCTTGGAAAGAGGGTCCGACTGCCGACCCGACTCCGCCAACAATTTCGCCCCAAATCTTGGCCCCTCGGGCGACCGCGTGTTCCAGCGATTCCAAAACCAAGGCCCCGGCCCCTTCCCCTAGGACCGAACCATCGCGATCGGAGCTGAATGGACGGCTCATTTCGGAGGCGTTGGCCCGATCTTTGGCCAAGGAATCCGCAATGGTAAAGTGCAGAGCCTTCAGCGGCTCC
>JBIKLJ010000273.1:0-5894 GCA_044359895.1 Pirellula sp. | reverse complement strand
CTCTGGCCCATGAATACGCGAGGCAGGGGCGTGATTGGGAGGCGGAACTTAAACAACGCGCGAAAGAGATCTCGCTCATGCGTGAGCTCGGACTCTCGACCGATTCAACTTCACTTTCTCCAGGAGAGGTAACGGATGACGAAGACATTGCAGTCGAACAAGCAGAGTGAGTTGGATGCCGAATCGGTACCCAGTTCGCTGCGAATCGTTTGTGACGATGCCAGTTCGATCACTTTACAAGCCGCTGAGGCTGCCGAAGAAGGCAAGCCCGCGCTTCGAAAGTTCTCAATGGTCGCTTATACCGGTGGCGCGATGCGTCTTGGTGGCTGGCCTTACCCTGTCGTTGTGGACCTAGCAGGCATGCGAGTGACTCGTAAGTCGCGCCCAATCCTCAAGGACCACGATCGCGCCAGTATCGTTGGTCACACCGATGACATCATGGTCGGCGATTCGCGACTGGAAGTCGCCGGCGTGATCTCGGGTGTAGGCAACACCGCTCAAGAAGTCATCGCCACCAGTGAGAACGGTTTCCCTTGGCAAGCATCGCTTGGTGCCAATGCCGACAAGGTTGTCTTCATTCCTGAAGGCAAGACTGCAACCGCCAACAGTCGCGAGTTCAAAGGCCCGGTCTACATCGCTCGCAAGTCGACGCTGGGCGAAGTGTCGTTTGTGGCTCTTGGTGCCGACGATGACACGGAGGCTCGAATCGCAGCTGGCCAGTCTGGCAATGACGAGGAGCTCGACAACGACGAGTCGGACAACGACAGCACCGATTCCGATGATTCGGAGCTCGACCCGGTGAATGCCAGCTTGGAGATGGGCAGCAAGCCCAAGCGTCCTGTCACGAGTGGAGTCGTTTCCAAGATGCGCATTGAAGCAGCCGCTGAATCCAAACGTATCGCCGGCATTCGCAAGGTCTGCGCCGGCAAGCATGCCGAGATCGAAGCTCGCGCTATCGAGGAAGGCTGGAGTGTTACCAAGACGGAGTTGGCAGTGCTACGAATCGAACGACCCAGGGCCCCTGACCAACAGGCAAGCCAACCGATGTACCGACGCGAAGTCCTCGAAGCAGCTTGCTGCCTGTCGGTTGGACTCGACGAAACGAAGCTGCTCAAGGCTTATGGAGAGCGGACGCTCAACGCTGCCGATCCGCTTCGCCACATTGGCTTGCGTGAGCTCGTCGCCGAGTGTGCGCGGCTCGAAGGCTTCGATGTTCCGCGCGTCTTCGGCGATGGAACGGCGACGATTCGTGCCGGCTTCTCGACGATGTCGCTTCCTGGCATCCTCGAGAACGTCATGAACAAGACGCTCCTGTCTGCCTACGAGTCGACACCGATCGCCGCGTTTGATTTGTGCAGCATCGGTACTGTGAGCGACTTCAAGGAGATCTCGCGTTATCGATTGCTCGGTACAGGCGGCTTTGAAAAGGTCGCGCCGGATGGTGAGCTCAAGCATGGCAAACTCTCCGACCAAAAGTACAGCAACAAGGCTGATACCTACGGTCAGATCCTTGCACTGACTCGGCACGACATCATCAACGATGATCTCAACGCATTCATGGATATCCCACGTCAAATGGGACGCAGTGGTGCTGAGTCGATCGACGAATTGTTCTTCACGTTGCTGCTCAAGAACACCGCGTTCTTCTCTTCGGCCAACGGAAACTTACTCACGGGTCCAGACACCAAGTTCGGTCCCGAGTCTCTGACCGTTGCCAAGACGACCTTCCGCAAGCAGAAGGTTGGACCGGGCAACAAAGCCAAGGATCAAAAGCCGATCAACATTCGGCCTGAGTTCCTGGTCGTTCCCGTCGAGATCGAAACCGATGCGGAACTGCTTATGGGTTCGGCACAGCTCATGATGGACGCGCAAGGGACGCCGACCAAGATTCCGGTCGATAACCCACATCGTAACAAGTACCGCGTCATTTCAACGCCGCACTTGTCGGACAGCTACTACCAGGGAGCCAGCGGCTCGGCCTGGTATCTGTTCGCAAATCCAAATGTACTGCCGGCGTTTGAGATCGTGTTCCTCAATGGTCGACGCACGCCTGTCATCGAACGCGTTGAGATGCCGGCCAACACGCTCGGTATGGGCTTCCGTTCTTACATCGACTTCGGTGTGAACTCGCAAGACCCACGCGCCGCTGTGAAGGTCACTGGCGAGTAGGCCTCGTCCCCTGACCGATCTGAAACCAACCATTCTTTGTCCTCAAGGATTCCATAATCCATGCAAGCTCAATTCGTTCATGACGGTAAGGCCGTCGATTTCACTCCCACCGTTGATGTCGCGGTTGGATCAATCGTGATCCAAGGCGACTTGGTGGGGATCACAAAACGCGACATTAAGGCCGGCTCGCTGGGCTCGATCGCGGTGGAAGGTGTCTTTGACATTCCCAAAGATCCGGCGGATGCCGAGGTCTATGCGGCTGGCCAGAAGATCTACGCGACGACCGACGGAATCGTCACCGACGTCGATGCGGGAACCGTATACCTCGGCAAAGTCGTTAATGACGCTGTCGCCACTGATTCCTTCGTTCGCGTTCGCCTGAGCCAGTGATGAGACGCCGTGAGCAACAACGCACAAATCATAAATGCAGGAGCCATCTTCGTCGCGGATGGTAACACATTGCCGATCGTCCCCGAGTCCGACGTGGCCGCTGGCTCAGTGGTTGTCGTCGACCGGCTCGTGGGCATCGCCAAGTTTGGGATTAGTGCGGGCTCACGTGGCAGCATCACGATGCGGGGCGTCTTCGACGTAGTGAAAGATCCAACCACCAACATTCCCGCTGGCACGATCCTTTACTGGTCGGAGATCAGTTGGCATGTGGTCAAGAACGCTTACGCCCATCCGATGATGGGCAAAGCCATCGAATCCGCTCCACCAGGAACCCGCTGTGTCCGTTTACGACTGAGTCAATAAGCCATGGGATCAATCGCAAAAGTAACCGCTGATCGCGCTCGAACTGTGCAGCCTTTGAGACTGGCCAATGGTCTAGTCAGCCAATGGCTCTCGGTGGGCGAGTTTCGCAGTTGCTTTTGCATTGCCAAGCAATCGACGCCATCGCAGTGGACCATCGAGGGACGGCTTCCCAATGGAGAGGTCGCAGAGCTCGCCAATTACCAGAGCGAGTTATTCGATCCAACCAATCCTCGCTACGTCACGATGAAGGCGATGTGTGGGCTGCCCATTCGCTTCGTGGCTTCGACGCCGCAGTCGAATCCGCAACTGTGGGTGGTGTTCAAGAGTTAGCGACGCCTACCGCTGGCCCGCACCAGGGGCACGAGTTGAGCCTCGGCTCTCCGAACGATCCCTGCGTTTGCGGTCCAGCGTTAGTCGTCACCGTCAACAGTTTTAGCAACGAGCTCAATATGATTCATAAACAATTGATTTCAGCCTGTGCACTGATGCTGCTCGTATTGGCTGGCTGCGATTCGGGCGTCGTCAACGTTCGTGCATTACCAACGCCTGAGCCGGAGCAACCACCAGCCAATCTGCCGGTGCAACTGCATCAGCGCAATTGGACAGGATCGCTAGGTCAAGGGAGCTGCGTTCACGCCTCGCTCGTGAATCATCTGCGTTGGCTCAATAGATTCGAGCTTGGTGAACGCTGGCGAGCGACCTATGCCGACGGCGAGTGGGACTCGCGATTGCGTGATCGCTTGGATGCAGCCGGCATCGACTACAGCTACACGCTCAAGGCCGATCCTCGTTTCCTCGATTGGGCCAGTGCAACCAGGCGAGGTGCAATCCTCTGGTGGAAGCCCGCGCACTGCTGCACGTTCGTCGGTTGGATCGAACGTGATGGGAAGCAATACGCCGCGATCCTCGACAACAACTACCCGGGGCGCTTCGAACTCACGCCTCGCGAACAGTTCATCCGCTTGTGGGCAGGCTACGGAGGCTTTGCCCTAACCGTTCTCAATGATCCAAGCAGTTCACTGCCTTACCAAAGTTATGAGGTTCTGTAATCACCATGATCAACGATACGATTCGAATTCGCTTAAGTCTGGGGCTGATCGTGGTGGCAATCGTCCACGCGATTCTCATGGGCGTTGTCTTCACTGCTTTGCATGACAAGCCGGCGCAGCCACAGCCTGAACAAAGCTGGACGGTACCCAACTATCGACCGACTTCACCAAGTGTGGGCACGATCGAGAAGTTACAAGAGCCGCAGTCAGTGAACTTGCAGGCACAGGGTGAGATCAAGCAACAGATCCGCAACTGTCCGCCGAATTGCCTACCCCAACGCGTCTATCCCGCGCCGGTGGTAGTTCAGCCCACAATTGTGCAACCGACCGTTGTGACGCCCACAGTGGCCCAACCGGTGCCCGTTACGCCGAACTTCGTGGATGCCCCAAAGCCAACTCAAGAGCCGCTAGTTGTAACTCCCGTTTCGAACCCCGCGGCTCCTCCACCGAAGAAGAGTTACCAGATCGCGCTGTTCGTTAACACCGATGCGACAAGTCAGCGACTGCAGGATTGGTTCACGCAGAACAAGCAACTAGCAGCGCTTAAGGAGAGTTGTGAATTCCAGGTCTACACAGCAACCAATGCGATCTACAAGACTCGCTATGCCGACATTGTGCCCGCGGAACAGTTCCCTGTAGTGCTCTTCCAAGACGCAACCGGCGGGCACATCCATGCCGCTGGTCGTTCGATGATTCCGAGCACGCCGGACGAGCTCTACTCGGATTTGCGTCATGGATACACGCTCTACAAGCAAGCCAAAGAAGCGCAGAAGACTGGAGCAGTGAAAACCAAAGGTTATTCCTGGGACGATGCGATCACGCCGACGCTGTATCTGTCGGCTGAAGATTGTCCCGATGGCTATTGCCCAACGCCACCCTCCGAAGACCGTCGGCCTCTGGACCGAGTACGCGATCTGTTCGATGGAGCGAAAGACACTCGCAACGCACTGCTTTGGCTCTCGGCCGGCGAGATCGCCACGGTCGCGCTCATCGGAATCGCAGCCGTGCTGCTCGTGTTCATTCTGATCAAACGCGGCATTAGCTGAGCGTTGCATTAACCCAATCCACTCTCCTAGATGAGGTTCAACCCAAAAATGTTATTAGCCATCGCCATCATTGTAGTCGTCGTCCTGCTGGCAGTTGCCCTGATTCCTGCGAAGAAACGGGAACCAGAGCAACTCAAGCAAGCGTCGCCTGTTGCTTTCTTAACTCCAGAACCAGCCCAGCCCATTCGTCAAACAACGCTTCGTCAGCAACAGCTTGACGAAGAGGCCAATGCGGTTGCTTCCGAGTACCAACGCCGCGCCGATGCAGTTTGGCTTGACGAAGTCCGAACGAAGGCCTCGAAGCTGCTGGGCAACACGAAGGCAAAAGCCGAGTCATGACAGACATGCTTCAAAAGGGCCAGGAGTGGCTTGCCTCCAAACTCACCCAGCACGCGTCTCGGCAGGTTATCTATCGCCGAGGAGAGCTCGGAGCCACGCTCCAAGCCACGATCGGCAAGTCGATGTACGACCAGGACGATGGCGAAGGCATTGTGACTCGCAGCCAAGTCCGTGATTTTCTGATCGATACCTATGCGCTACTTTCCTCGATTATCGGAACGTTGCCACGACGCGGTGACACCATCGTGGAGATCGATGGCGACCACACCTTCATTTTTGAAGTGATGGCCCTAGGTGGCGATCCACCCTGGCGCTACAGCGACCCATTCCGTTTGAAACTTCGAATCCACACCAAACAAATCGAATCCCATCCGTCATGACGACAGTTTTGCAAGTTGCCGATAGTGTCACCGCCCAGCTCAATGCCGCTGAGTTCGACTTTGAATTCATCGTCGAACGCATGTACGTTCCTAATTTCGACCTCGAAGACATGAAGGAACTCCGCGTGACAGTTGTGCCTCGCGATGTTGAGCTATTC
>JBIKLJ010000272.1:0-5904 GCA_044359895.1 Pirellula sp. | reverse complement strand
GTGAGGGACCTGCGGAATTGCCCCTCGCTCACCGGCTTGTTGCTTTAGTGAAGTCGTTATTGGGTAAGGGCAGTACGACGGACTTCCTAGTCCGTCCATGGGGAATTCGACGGACTTCCTAGTCCGTCAATGGGCAGTACGACGGACTTCCTAGTCCGTCCATGGGCAGTACGACGGACTTCCTAGTCCGTCCATGGGGAATTCGACGGACTAGGAAGTCCGTCGTACCATTCAATCAACAGCCCATCACGCGTCGGGTTGGGATACATAGGCTGTCGCTCGCCTAAAAGCAGCGCCTACCCACCGGTCGCGGGTCTGGCCACAGATCCCTTCTAACACAACGTTTGCATGAATGATTCTCTGGGCAGACGACCGAACGGAATTGCTTGACTATTCCGTTCGTGACGAACGTTCCCAAGGTTCGTTGCCCGCCGACCGATAAGCTTGATAAGGCTTAGCTCTGACAACACAAAGAATTGTTTGTTAGCTAGCTCTAATTTATTCCCCGGGTTTGTGTGAATAGAAGCATTTTCACTTTATTGCCGACCGAGTTGCTAGTCCATGGAACGGATCAAGACGAAACAAGAATCGAGACGGTCAGTTTGGTGTATTTTTCTTGTTGGAACTTCGCTCTTTTTGATTTCGATGGAAAACACGTTCGCTCAAACCAAAGCGGAATTGGTTCCAGAAGATCAATCGGTTGTGCTTGAATCGAAGCTTCGCGAAAGCTTGCCGGGATCGGATCAGAAGCTACCTGAACCGGCCTTCCGAAAAGACGGAGTCATTAAGGCACCTCCAATCGACACGGAAAGCCAATCTCGTCCATTAGGCACTGGCACCCAACCACCCCTAGGTGACGGTGGCAACCGCAACGATCGCGCTGGCATCAACGACCCTACCGTCGTGGAAGTGATTCCGATTCAGGTACCTAACGCCGAAGCCTTGGCGCAACAACTTCAGTTATCCGACGTCATCGCTTCAACGTATCGGGCATTTCCATTGTTGGAGATCGCTCGACTTCAATCGGGCGTTGCTGCGGGGCAGCAGGTGTCTGCTTGGGGGGCTTACGATACGAAGCTGGAATACTATTCACTGAATCAACCGGTGGGCTTCTACGAAACATATCGAAATGGGATTGGCGTGGCACGCCAGCTATGGTGGGGTGGATATGCAAGCGCTGGTTACACAGCGGGTCGTGGAAGTTTCGAACCATGGTATCGAGAACGCCAAACGGACTCCGGGGGAGAATTCAATGTAGGCTTGGTACAGCCATTGCTTCAAGGCCGCGCCATTGACCCTCAGCGGGTTGAGTTGTTTCAAGCCAATCTAAGGCGTCAGGCCGTTGAACCGGAGATTCAGCATCAAGTTTTGATCGCTGGTCGTGAAGCATCCATCGCTTATTGGGGTTGGGTCGAAATCGGAAATGTTCTCAAGACGCAAGAAAGATTGTTAGACATTGCGGTCAAACGAGGAGAACAATTAGAGCTCAAGCTTGCGAACAAACGATCAACCCGATTGGATGTTGCTCAGAATGCGCAACTCATAGAAGAACGAATTCTGAAGGTGAACGATACCAAGCTGAAATTCCGAGACACTGCATTCAAGTTATCGATGTTCCTTCGGGACGAGCAAGGAGCACCGCGTCTTCCTCCGCCCGAGTGGTTGCCCGTGGATTTCCCTACAATCACTGAGATCCCGCCCGGCAACTTTGAGCAAGATTTCCAAAATGCGATGGCAAGTCGACCGGAATTGCTACTCATCAATCTGGATATGCAAAGCTTGCGATTGGACCTGTCACTCGCACGTAATCAAACTCTACCGAATGTCGACATGACCCTACGAGCGTCGCAGGATATGGGACTCCAAACGAGCCAAACCAACGACAAAGAGGAATTTCAGTTAGAGGCAGGGATCATTGGTGATGTGCCTATTCAACGCCGTAAAGCTTTTGGAAAGATTCAGAGTACCCAAGCGAAAATGGCTCAGATTTCACAGAAGTATGAGTTCCAGCGCAATAAGATCGGGGTCGAACTACAGTCCGCTCGCAATGCTCTCGACATCGCTCAGCAAAACGTAGTCGCTGCCAGGGAGTTGCTGAAATTGGCGAATGAAACACTCGACCTTTTCCGACTGGAATTCGATGCAAACCGTCGCGACGTCTTTTTCCTATTAGGTCAGGAAGTCAAAGTAAACGACAGCGAAGTCAAGTTGCTAGAAGCCGAACGCGATTTTTACATCGCGTTAGCAAGCATGCAAGCAGCACTGGGACTCGATCCCTTAGAGCAATCCACTCTTCTCACCCCACTTCTTCCATAAGGTCTTTTCTCGATGCGAGTCTTACGAGTACTCCGTTCGCCAGCGTTTTGGGTGATCCTTATCTCGATGGGGATCGCAACGGTCGTTAACGTCGGGGAGCAGAGCGGATATTGGAGCAGCTCCTCCTCCAACGCCAACGCTGGCGATCGACCTACGCTGGTGAAAATGGCGACAGAGCCTTCCATCATGCGGGAAGGGGCTGCCATGAACGACATCAAAGGCAAGTTCCGAAAGTTGGGCGAGCGATATTGCTTCACCGAGGATGGAAGCAGCGTAACCTACAAGTGCTTAGAAAATATCGGTTTGCAACGAGTTGCAGCCTCCATCCAAAATGAGGATCGGAAGCTGGTGTGGCTGATTACTGCCAAGGTGACTGAGTTCAACGAAGAGAATTTCTTGCTTCTCGAAAAAGCAGTACGGACACGCTAAGCACGACTGGACGAGTATTTCAGGTCAATGAGCCATTGGGCTATCGCCTTTCGGCTAAAGGATTGTTTTACCCAAAGACTTGTGCCGTCGTGCTGAGAAGACCGATTTCAATCGGTATCGCATCATAAAAAGCCGTAACTTGTCATGAAAAAAGCCTCTTCGTTTGGAAGAGGCTTGAGGTTGACTTAGCTTGTGTTGGGTAAGGCAGGCTATGCTTCCATGCTGAATGGAACGTAAGCATCCGATTCGCTTGCAGAGCCCACCGTGCTCGTCGAAGCGGCATCGTTGACCAGACTTCTACGAGCGAGCATAGCCCATGTGTCCTTTTCGATCTCCAGAATCTCGCGAACACTGTTCAGTGCTTGCAGATCTTGAGTCTGATCGGCTAAGACAACCAGCTTGAGCAGGAAGATAACCAGGTCGGACTGTTGCTTCGCCAATTCATGTTTTGGATCGACGATCCCGTCGAGCAGTTCGCCAAAAATCTCTTGGATTCGAATCACCCATTGCCGGGCTTCAGAAATTTGACCTTTTTGCCACTGATCGCGAACAATTTCCGTCAAACCATGAGCCTTTTGCAACAGCAGCCAGCGCAGCTTGGCGGGCGTGGCAGACTCTACCTCCAGGCGAAGAAATGCTTCTGAATCCATCGTGATGTCCAAGGTACGTAAGCGGATCGATGACTGCATTGGCTAGCGGCCGATTAAATGCTACCAGTGAATCGGCATAGGGAACCACAATGCGTTGAGCAATCAGCCTTGGTTGCTTGACCTAAAGAGCAAACGGCCGCTGCAATCGCTACATTCGATCCTGTTTGTAGCATCTAGATCTTGGGGAACGAGTATCCCATCAGAAGGCCAGCCAGAATAGCGTTCACAAACAGAATCGTGATCGTTCCCCCAAGGCGGTATGTCCGCATCCTCGAAAACATATAGTACAAGATGTAAAAGGGAGCGAACATACAAAGCAAACCCTGCTTCCAGGACTCTTGAAAGGCCGTGAATAAAATCGCAAGTTGAGCGATGTTCGCAATCAGCAAACAGCCTAAACCTGCCGAGGCCGCCATCACCGTCAGAATGTGCGCTTTTTGAATTTTTGCGATGGTGGGATTGCCAGAAATTTGCCCCGACGTGTTAGCGTCCATCTTCACCAACGCCCCCGTGATGAGCACAACCACTCCCGTCAAGAACGCAAACAAAAACCACCAAGGGGAGCCGGCTTTCAAAAGGCGAGCTTCGGTATCCGATTCTCGGGCCATCATGTCGATCGCCTCATTAAGCTGCTTATTGCCGAATCGTTTGGTGGAAACGGCTTTATGAGCCTCTAACTTGGTCCCCTCCGCAAAGTTGAATCCGCACTTGATACATAAAACCGCTCCTGGTTGAACCGGTGCGTCGCAAGTGGGGCAATACTTCCCCTGTCGTTGAGTCAAACCGGCCGATTCCAACAAACCGTCCAAGGCATTTGGGGCAACCGACACTCCCGGCGATTCAGCTTTTTTCTCGCTCGCCACAGATTTCGAACTGGAAGACGGTGACGCGGAAGCACTTTTCGCAGAAGACGACACAGCCCCAGGAACTTGGATCATTTGCTGGCACTTGGGGCATTTCCCTGACTTTCCAGCCATGCTGTCCGGAGCATTGAGACTGTATCCACATTGGCAGGTGACTTGAATCGGCATACGTGTTTCTTTTCTCGGCGACGGAGTCAGATGAAATTCCCGTCCCATTTTGGATCGAGCACGGCTAAGAAACAACGCCATTCCTTAGTTTTTCCAACTCTTCAACTTTCGCCTCCGTTGCGAATGCCGCTTGTGGCACGGAAATTGCTCCATGGGGCGATCCTCACCCGTGTTGTGCCTTTTTGGCGTAATTGCACGAAACAATTAGAAACCAAATCATTACCTCAATTAGATGGAGTTCCGTTCAATGGCTGCCGCAACCAAAGAAAAGACTAAGGTGAAGCTCGTTCCTCTCGGCGATCGAATCGTCGTTCAGCGTGAAGAACTCAAGGAAAAGACCAGCGGTGGGATTTTCTTGCCCGATTCGGCAAAGGATCGACCAACTCGCGGCAAGGTGATCAGTGTTGGCGACGGACGTGTCCTAGAAAATGGAAACCGATCTACATTCCAACTGAAGGCCGGAGACAAGGTCTTGTTCACCAGCTATGCCGGCGAGAACATCGAAATTGACGGCGAAGAGTTTTTGCTGATGAGCGAAAGCGAAGTCTTAGCTGTTTTGGGCTAAACCGGTCGAATGCGAACTTCCGCATCGGGTTGCCGAAGCGGGCCTTTCGCTCAAGACTTTTTTCAAAACTAACAACCAACATTCACTTAATCGTTTAACGGAGCATTTTCCATGGCCAAAATTATTGCCTTCGATCAAGAAGCAAGAGAAGCGATCCGCCGCGGCGTGTCGAAGCTAGCACGCGCAGTCAAAGTTACTCTCGGGCCTCGCGGACGAAACGTCATTCTTCAAAAGAGTTTCGGTAGCCCAACAGTAACCAAAGACGGTGTCACCGTTGCGAAAGAAATCGACCTCGAAGACGTCTATGAAAACATGGGCGCCCGAATGGTTCGCGAAGTTGCTTCCAAGACAAGCGACGTCGCTGGCGATGGAACCACCACGGCAACCGTCATGGCCGAAGCCATTTTCAACGAAGGCCTCAAGGCTGTTGTTGCCGGTGTAAATCCAATCCAAATGAAGAGCGGAATTGAAGCAGCTGTAGCGGACATCACCGAAAAGCTCCGCAAGATGTCGATCAAGATCAAAGACAAGTCGGAAATGGCGAACGTTGCTAGCATCGCTGCTAACAATGACCGAGCTATCGGCAACTTGCTTGCAGACGCTATGGAACGCGTCGGCAAGGACGGCGTCGTCACTGTCGACGAAGGCAAGAGCCTGCACGATGAACTCGAGTTTGTCGAAGGTATGCAATTCGACCGCGGTTACCTGTCCCCCTACTTCGTCAGCGATCCAGCAACCATGGAAGCTGTTCTCGAAGACCCTTACATTTTGGTCTACGAAAAGAAGGTTTCGAACATCAAGGAACTTGTTCCAGTTCTCGAGCAAGTGGTTCAACAAGGCAAGCCATTGTTGATTATCGCTGAAGATGTCGAAGGCGAAGCGTTGGCAACTCTCGTGATCAACCGCCTTCGCG
>JBIKLJ010000091.1:0-19854 GCA_044359895.1 Pirellula sp. | reverse complement strand
TCAGCCAGGACCTTACGCTGTTTTTGCAGACGGACTGGAAAGACCCATCGAGACGTTTTGTGTCAATCTTTTTTCGACCAGGGAAAGCAATCTCGCAACGGAAGCAACCGTCAAAATGGGCTATGAAAAAGTCACAGCCTCAGGCACGACAGTGCAAGCTAGACAAGAGACGTGGCGATGGATTTTGCTGATCGGCTTGGCCATGCTGGTGGTGGAATGGATCGTTTTTAACCGGCGAGTCTTCATGTAAGTTTGTGTGGATTTGATTCGAAAGGTCTTTGATGTTTGAATTCGCCAGGCGAAATAGAGATGAGTTGTTCTTTGGATGCTTTCTAGCTCTTTGCCTGGGTTGCGACACGAAGGCAGCAAGAAATCAGCCTGCCCCAGTTCCGTCAACCACAACCCAACCTGCCACGGCAAAACAGAGCCCGAAGAGTACGGAATCTGAATCTTCGATTCAGCCACAGAAGCCGCCTGCCTCCCCTTCAGCCTCCCCTTCAGCAATCCATGTTCCGATCACAATCGAAGTGACGGGTTTCCAGAATGCAGAAGGGTACTGTCGCATCGCAATCTTTCTTGGAGCGGACCATTTTAATGATCCTGATTTTGCAATCGCCAAAGAGGTCGTTGCAATCGCTGATAGTCAGGCAATTTGGGCTTCGAGTCTGGAACTACCTCGAGAGCGAATCAACCAAGGGGACTCGTTTTCACTCGCGATTAGTGCTTATCATGACCAAAATGAAAATCAAAAACTGGATAAAAATGCCTTAGGAATGCCCTTGGAACGCTACGGTTTTTCCAACAATCCTCAACGAGGATTTGGGCCCCCCAAGTATCGTGAGGCAAGCATTGCAGTACCCGTGCCGAACGATTCAAGCTCTACCGATACGAAGCCGTTATCGATCCAGATCCAAATCAAGTAGAATTCGGTTAACCGACTTGAACACGCCCTACTTAGAAGAATACGCCCTAGCTAGAAGAAATCTCCGTGCATGATCTACTACCCGATAACGCAAATGTTGGATTGCGTCTATCCCGTCAAGCGTCCCGTTCTCCCGACACGATCGCGATTGCTTCCCCGATGGGCTCGCATCGCATTCGTGACAACCGACCTTATCAGACGATTTCGATGCGGGACTTAGACAATCGGTCCAGCTCGGTCGCAGCTGGCCTACAAAGCCTTGGGATTGGCCCTGGCAAACGCATTGGTTTGCTGGTTCGATTCGGGGAAGACTTCATCGCGCTTGTTTTTGCGGTTCTAAAAACAGGGGCTACGTTGGTGTTGATCGATCCTGGAATGGGGCGCAGAAACTTAATCCGATGTTTGGCAGCAACCAATCCTGATGGATTTCTTGCTATCCCTATGGCTCATGCTGTACTGCGGATCTTTCGATCGCATTTTCCAAATGCAAAACGGAATGTTACCGTTGGAAAAAGATGGCCGGGTATGCCTGCTCCCTCGCTGGCGGATCTGGAGCGGTTTTCTCCTTCGGCCTTTCGGTCCCCCGAAACGAAACTGGATGATTCCGCGGCGATCATCTTCACCACGGGAAGTACGGGCCCACCCAAAGGTGTACTTTACACTCACCGAACCTTCAACTCGCAAATAGACCAAGTGGCTTCGCACTACGCGATCCAACCTGGCGGAAAAGACTTGAGCTGCTTCCCACTTTTCGGCCTATTCAATGCCGTGATGGGAACAACTACCATTCTGCCCGACATGAATCCGATTCGACCCGCTGACGTTGATCCGGTTCGATTGTTGAACGCGATCGACCAATGGCAAATCAATCAGTCGTTTGGATCGCCTGCCTTGTGGACCAAAGTGGGTGGCTACTGTCAGACCACCGGCCGGACAACGCCCTCGCTTCGATTGGTGCTGTCAGCAGGAGCACCCGTGCCAGCTCGTGTTCTCCAGCAGATTCGTTCTGCAATCCATCCGGATGGTTGCATGCACACACCCTATGGGGCTACCGAAGCGCTTCCCATCGCTTCGATCGAATCGCGAACGGTCCTGGAAGAAACATCTGTGTTAACCTCGTCGGGTGCAGGCACATGTGTGGGCCATCGCTTTTCAGGTATACGGTGGAAAGTGATACGAATCACGGACGATCCAATCCAAACCATCGATCAATCGATTCCAGTTGCAGACGGTGAAATCGGTGAATTGATGGTTAGCGGTGATGTCATCAGCAAGACGTATATGACTCGCACCGATCAAAACGCAATGCATAAAGTGGACGATTCAGGGACAGTATGGCATCGCATGGGGGACGTCGGCTATTTGGACAAGCAGGATCGGTTTTGGTTTTGCGGGCGCAAGTCGCATCGCGTCACGACCAAGCACGGAACATTGCATACCGAGACAATCGAAGCTGTTGCCAACACGCATCCTGCCATTTATCGATCGGCATTGGTTGGCATTGGGCCGACCAATTCGCAAACAGCAACGCTTATCTTGGAGCCGTGGTCTCGAACCGCGAATGTTCCTCGATTGACGAAAAAACAGATCATTGCCCAGGTCCGGACGCTGCTCGATTCCAACGAGCGAGCTAAGAGTGTCGAACGAATCGTGATCTACCCCAAAAAGCTACCGACGGACATTCGCCACAATTCCAAGATCTTTCGTGAGAAGCTCGCGGAATGGGCGAACAAGACGTTGGAGCTCTAGCCGAGTAGGACGCCAAAGCGGTGTCCGGTCGGGGAAGCCCGAACCGGACAGGACAGGACGTAGCTAGCCACCGGGCAGGACGTAGCTAGCCACCTGACAGGACGTAGCTAGCCACCGGACAGGTATTTGAGGACGGCTGGGGCTAGCCCCCACCGTCCGCAGCTTTGGGGTTCTACTGTAGCGAAGAGCCGAGTAGGCCGTTACGACCGACGTCGGCGAGTGCCTTGACGTTCTTCTTCAAGCTGGTTGAAGGCGGCTAACCACACGCTTGATGCATCCAGTAGTTCGTTCTTATCATCCAAAACCACGGTGAAACCGCTTGGACTTTCGAGATAGGAACCTTCCCCTTCGCCACCTGGTGGTGGATCAGTGGGTTTGTCGTTAAGAAAGTTAACGACGGCCAAAACATCCAGCGGATTCAAGGATCCATCACCGTCAACGTCATAATAGCTTTCGTTCATCGTGTCCGATGGACGAGGCGATGGCAAGGCACCTTGACGATTGCTATTGATGGCGTTAACCAGCGCGAGCACATCCAATGGATCAACATCACCAATTCCATCCACGTTCAGCGGGTTGGTCGGATTTTGCCATGGATTCGGATTGGAGATTCGGCTGATATTGATCGACAGAGGATAAGAAAGTCCGTTGGTTCCTAGCTCTCTCACGATGAGTGGAATCACCACGATGGCCGGATCGGATTCTGAAATGGATTTACCAGGCGCTAGAAGCAATCGACCGTTCTGTACTACAAATCGATCATCCAGGGACTGAATCGAATACGCCTGTCCGGCATCTTGATCAGTGATGGTGACAAGGCCCAAGTCGATTCCTGTAACATTCGCAAGCAGCGACGTGGTTGGAACCGATGCCGACGTTGGTGGATCGTTAGCATCCACAATGTTGACAGTCACAACTTGTTCAGTGGACCGCCCACCTGGATCAGTGACTCGGACTGTCAACGTGGTGGTAGTCGCTTGTTCGTAGTCAAACAATGCACCACGAACCCGACTGACCGCTCCGGTGGATGCATTGATTGCAAATCGCGTTTCTGGAGCAACCAACGAATAGACCAACGCTTGTCGTACATCCAGGTCGGTAGCCTGAATCGTTGCAAACACAACATCGGCCGGCTGTGATTCTGAGAGGTTGATGAATTGAGTCACGATCACGGGATCGTATTCGTTCACGTCTTCAATCACCACGTTGACCGACGCCGTGGTGGCCAATTGTGGGGCACCGGTATCGAACGCTTCGACGAAGAATTGATACGAGTCGGTAGTTTCGAAGTTGAGTGCTGCGTCAGTCTTCAGCGAGACCAGTCCCGTTTCTGGGTTCAGCGCGAACATGGCCGGTGGCGTGCCAACAAATCGATATCTTACCCTTTGAGCAGAATCTCCATCCGGAGCAGTAAGAGTACCTGCAGGCGAAGCAGCAGGCTGGTTCTCAGGGATTCTGAGGGTCGTTGGTCTCAAAGCAGGGGCGAACTCGTTCACGTCGACCACATTGATCCGAATGTTTTGGTCCAAGAACAGCGCTGGGCTACCCGAGTCGGTCACTCGAATATTCAAGTTGATAAAAGGAGTTTGTTCAAAGTCGATGGCCTGTCCTGGTGCCACAAACAATTGGTTGCCCCGAACTTGAAATCGAGAATCCGTTATAGAAAACGAAACCGTGTCGGTGCTGTCGGGATCGCTTCCAAACAGAGTTCCCACAAAAACGTTAGAGGTATTCTCGGTAATATTGTTACCGACCAGGACGGCACCGGTGGGAGTGTCATTCACGTTCACAACTGTCAAGGACAATGGAATTTCAGCCATCAGTCCCGCAGGGTCGCTTGAACGAATCACAAAATTGAAAACGCCTACGTTGTCATTCGTGGGTGTTCCGCTCAAAACGCCCGTCAAAGCATTCAACGTTAGCCATGCTGGAAGCTCTTGCCCATCGCTTTGCACCACGGACAGCAACATATCATTTGGGTTATCGACATCCGTGAACCATGTACTATCAATGTTAAAGGTGAGCAGTGAGTCTTCATCGACCGTAACCGATCTAGGTCCAACTTGGGCCACCGGAGCGTCGTTCACTGGTAAAACCCGGGTATCGAGAAGCGTGTCCGAAAGCGAGAATGGTCCGTTGACGACCGCTTGGGTAACATCAAATCGAGTGCGAACGGTACGCGTCGAAAAAGCGCCTAGGTAGGTTTCATCGATTCCGCGGATACTCAACGGAGCGGGCACTGCGTCGAAATCACTTGCCGGCTTGAAGCGAATCCATGTGTTTCTAGAAAGCAAAAGACTGGTTGTCGGGCTAACGGTTCCGATAGGAACCCACACCGTTCTGTCGGTCGAAAATTCCCAAACTCCTTCCGAGGCAAGAGCCGGGTTTGCTGTCACTGCGATACCCGACAAGACGGCATTTTGGTCCACGTCCAGAAAACCAACGGAAACGGCACTAGAAATACGAGCACCCGGAGGATCTTGCGTATCCTCCACAACTTCCGTGAGCGATACATCATCCATCACTGGTGAATCGTTGACAGGAACAACGACCACGCGAGCAACTGCCAAATTGCTGACGCCATTGCTCCCGTTATCGAGAAACAGAGTCACATCGCGAGGAGCTGCTAGGGGTGAATCGGTGGTGTGTTCAAACGTCAGCGAACGAATCACTGCTTGAATCGAAGCAACGGTGGCTGCCGCATTGAAAGTAACCGTTCTTGTTTGCACCCCCGCGCTGACGCGTCCGACCAAGATCCCGCCGTAGCTGACATCGTTGCCGACGAAAGAGACTTGTCCAGCCGCAGAACCAGTCGAAACAAAATCTAATCGGTCGCTTGCCTGGTAATTGGCAGCAATACTAAACCGCAGCGTCCCGCCAGCAAACGTTGTGATGTTGAACGTAGTGAAGTTAGCGTCCGGCGCCACTCGCACGGGTGCGGTGTTCTCCGTGTATGTCCCGGAACTCAAAACTTGAATATCGATCGAACTCGCGACAGTGCCTGTGATCTGATATTGCCCCAGGCTGCCGTATTCAGAATATCCTGTTGGTGGATTGGCTTGTGGAGTACCGAAACCTGCTCCATCGACGCGTAAATAGTAGGTACCAACATTCAATACAAGATTCGTGAAGCTTGCGCGAAGTCCGTCAGGGTTCGAAACAGCCACCACGTTCCCAGCCGAATCGTAAATCGTTGCTTCCACATCCAAATTAGAACCTTGATTCAGGTACCAAGTTGTAGGGTTTAGGAACGAATCCTCAAGAGTGCGAACAAAGCCACCGTTTCCATCACTTGTAAACAACTCGTTGATGTACGGATCGATGGTGATGTCGACGGGACCGCTTCCAGTCTGAAATCGGAAGAAATCAAAATCATTTGTTTCGGAGATCGTACCGAAACTGGAAATCGACTGCCGCCCACCAGGAAGTGCGGTACCGATCAACTGGGTAGCACCACTGCGAACATTGGCGTGGTCGTCTGGAACATACCCAAACCCATTCCGAGTCGTGATAACATCCAGGTCCGAAGGCCCAGATCCAAAGTTGGCATTGGCGGCTCCATTGTTTGACCCGATGTACGTTCCGTCATCCCAGGTTGTGACGTTTCGATAATAACCGCCGACCCCCATGATAGGGCCCCACGAATTTTCACCCGTTCCATGTCCATTATAATAGCCGGCATTTGGTTGAATTGGATTGGCCGCGGTCGTTCCGTCGTGATCCAAACCTATAGAATGTCCGACTTCGTGAGAAACAGCAGCAGCTACCGTGAAAGCCAAATCATTGAAAACGTAGCATGGCGTGTCTGTCGCACCAGGACTTTCATAACCCCAATTGAAGCTTCCGATGTATGCGAAACCACCAGCGCCGGAATTCGCAAAATCGACCGGAGTCATGACAACTCGCATCCCCCACCGAACATCTGTTCCCCCTTCATTGACCAAGTCACTTTCGCCCGGGTCTTCGGTAGTAACATTAACATCAAAGGGCGCAAAATCCGCGGCAACCATTTGCCATATTTCCCGCACCTGAGTCAACTCCCCATCCGTGAACGCTGGGCCGTTGCCATCCGGATCGTAGGCTGGGGACACAATGGTAGTGATGTTGTTGGACCTATTCCAAGAAGTTCCCACTGCCGTGAAGCCGTCGAAATCAAGATAAATCGTTTTCGTCGCAGAAGGTCGGCTATGAAGACGGAACACGTCGGTTAGCGGTATTGCTTTTTCTACGGCACCGACCCCACCTGAGTTACCTGCTCCATTTGCAATTTGCTGTCTGGCAAGCACTTCCACATCTGCCGGGACGGCCGGCATATAACCGATGGCTGGGGATGTGCTTTCACCTTCTGCAACCAAAGATGAACCAGCAAGAATCGACAAATGGGAAGAGTCTAAAAAATCTGCCGCCATCAAAGACCGAGTCTCGAGACTCTCCAGCTTCAAAAGTCGGCGGTATTTGGAACGATTTCGAGATAGCAAACGTCCGTTTTTCATCTTTATTACAAACCCAAAAAATAACGAAAGTGATCAACATCTTGATCGTTGGATGCTCGATCCCTGGGCAAAAAAGCAAAATTCCTCATGCCCATTGTAAACCAACTTGCTTCTGAACGGAAACATTAACATTCAATCTACTAACGATTCCGTCCCTGTTTTCTCAGGCCAAAAGACCTAAAAACAGGGGGAGCAGGGTAGTTTTCTAGCCCCAGAACAACCCTTGCAAATGACGTTCGAGTGCCCATGGGCCAATTCAGTTCCCTCGATTTCGGCAGAATGGAAAGCCAAACGCTGCCCTCTCGTTGAACAGCTATACCGTTCAAAAAGTCCTGTCGCTCGATCCAGATTCGACTTTTTGGTAGCTGGATTTTTGGTAGCTGGCGTCGCCAGACTTCAGAGCGTCTTAGAAAAACCGAACTATGGCGAGTCCGGCTACCATGGCTGGCCCCAATTTTTAGCCCTCGTTCCCAGGCTCCGCCGGCTCCGCCTGGGAACGCCATGCACCGGAGGCTCCTGCCTCCTGAGTGGTAAATGCATGGCTAACGCAAGGCGGAGCCTGGAGGGCAGTGCGTTCCAAGGCGGAGCCGGCGGAGCCTTGGAACGAGAGTAAAAGAGAACATGCTAAGTCGCTTTCCGGTGCGGCTCTTGATTTTCCGTTTGCGTGATCAGCCGGGCAGTCCGATTGCGAGTCACGTAATTCCAGAACCATTGAAACAAAACTAGGATCCGGTTTTCAAAACGAGCCAAATACAGGATGTGGATGAACAGCCAAGCCAACCATGCCAGCTTCCCCGTCAAGCGAATTTTGCCCGATTCCACCACCGCATGCGATCTACCAATCGTGGCCATGTTGCCTTTGTCCCAGTACTGAAACGGCTTGCTGGGCCGCGAACCAGCCACCGTCTTGGCCAGAAACTTGCCCAGAAACTCCCCTTGCTGGATGGCCACTGGAGCGACTCCCGGCAGAGTTTTCCCGTCCGCAGTGGAGAATGCTGCCAAGTCACCCGCCACAAAGATATTGGGCTGTGACACCAGACTGCACTGAGAATCAACCGTGACCCGTCCACCTCGGTCCAACAGCATTGGATCCCCCAACGCTTCGCTAAGCAAACTCCCAAGCTTGGACCCTTGAACTCCTGCTGCCCAAATAACCGTATGCGTATCGATGCGAAGCTCCTGGCCCACCTTTTTCACCATCACATGGTCCTTCGCCATTTCCAGCAACCGCGTTTCGTTCCAAACTTCGGCTCCCAGCGTTTTCAGATCCCGGGCTGCGGTAAGCGAAAGGCTCTCATGGTACTTGTCCAAAACCAACTTGCTATTCTCGACCAAGATGACTCGAGCGAGCGCAGGATCGATGGCTCGGAAATCATGCTTCATCGACTGATGAGCTAGTTCACAGATCGAACCCGCCATTTCAACCCCAGTCGGTCCCCCACCCACAATAACAAAGGTGAGTAAAGCTTTGCGCAGCTCGCAATCGTCAGTAAGTTCGGCTGCTTCGAAGGCTGTCAGAATCCTTCGTCGAATTTCCGTGGCGTCTTCAATTGTTTTCAATCCTGGCGCCAATGGCTCCCATTCCGCATCACGTCCGAAATAGTGATGTTGCGAACCGGTCGCGACCACCAAATAATCAAATGGTATGGAATCTGAGTCATCCAGCAATACTTTCCGATTGGGAACGTCAAAACCAACGACAGTCCCCATCAGCACTTGCACATTCTTTTGCCTTCGAAAAATACTTCGTAGCGGTGCAGCGATATTCGCAGGGGACAATCCACCCGACGCCACCTGATAAAGCAATGGTTGGAACAAATGAAAATTGCGGCGATCGATCAGCTTGATCTCGACGTTGGATCTGCGCAGACCTCGCACGCATGCCATTCCAGCGAATCCCCCCCCGATGACGACAACTTGCGGTTTCATGGCAATGGGCACTTGAACATCCTGGCGATAATGGGAACAATCGAACTTTCAATCACTTTTATTGTATGGCATCCCTAACCAACGAACCGCACTGATGCACGAATCGCAATCATTACTAAGAAAAAATGTCGTTGTCACCGGGGGGGCTACCGGCATCGGCTTTGCCATTGCCCACCAATTTGCATTAGCCGGCGCATGTGTCGTCATCGGGTCAAGACGTGAGACAGCCCTGGAGGAAGCCATCCAGAATTCGGGAAAGATCCACGCCGGAAAGCCCCTGGATGTCGCTTCAAGGCCAAGCGTCGAAGCCTTCTTTGAATGGGTTGCTACGACGCTGGAGCATGTGGACATTTTGGTCAACGCAGCGGGTGTAAATATCAAAGATCGATCGATAGGCGCGATGGCACCAAGTCAATGGGACGAGGTGATGGCGATCAACGCAACCGGCGCTTACAACTGCATCTACTCCGTTTTGCCTCAGATGCGAGCCAAAAAAGCCGGCATGATCATCAACATATCGAGCGTCGCGGGAAAACGAGCCCTAGCACTAGGTGGTGTCGCTTACTCTGCCAGCAAATTCGCCATGACGGCACTTGGCACTTGCGTCGCCAACGAGGTCGGAGCAGAAGGTATCCGAGTGACCAACGTCTACCCCGGCGAAGTGGACACACCCATCCTGGATCACCGGCCAACCCCCGTGACTCAAGACCATCGCAACTCCATTTTGAGACCTGACGATATCGCGCAAGTCGTTGTCGGGCTAGCTGCTTTGCCCGCTCGAGTTCACGTGCCTGAAGTGGTGATTAAACCAGTTCATCAGCAGTACTACTAAGCGACCGTCGCATTTCAAGTTAGCGATCGCGTTCGTACTGAGCCCATTGATCGAGATACGCTCGGTAGGCCGGATGAGCCCCCGCTTGGCTTTCCAGCAAACTTCGGGCGGCATCGACCAGTTCTTTCTCCTGTTCAGGCGTCACGCGGCCCATCAAGAGCTGCACCCTTAAAAACACGAAATAAGTGTCCAAAACATCGCACCGACAGTACTCGCTGATTTCGGCCAGCTTACCAGCAGCGTAAAGATCCTGGACCATGTTCCCTTGAACATCAAGCTTCCCCGGTTTATCGATCAACCCCGCTGCCAGATTCAGCCCGCCTCGAAACCAGGTGCTGCCAAAGTTAGTCAGTATCTCGTGCAAGTCGACATGCGACTGCAGGTTGTAACGATTCCTGGATTGCTCGTACGTTTTACCATGGATATTGAACCAGGAAGCGATCGGAATCCCGTAGCGAAAGGCGGCCAGTTCCATCAGCGGCACATCAAACGATCGGCCGTTGAAAGTGACTAAAGTCGGACGACCGTATCGCTCCCAGCCTGTCCAGAAAAACTTGGTGATCGTAGCCGGCCGAAAATGGGGCTCATCCAGTGACACGATTTCCATCAAACTGAAGTCTTCGCGCACCTTGGCTGCAACCACCGCCACTGGTATGTGGTAAGTGTAGGGTATAAAGTCGCGTCCTCCTTCAATGAGCAGCTCTTGCCGAAACAAGCTGATTGCATGCTCCGGCGAAAGCCCGCGATGTGCATACCGAGTTTTAGAAATGGCAGCCCCATCCGCCACACTTTCAACATCGAAAAGCAAATACTTGACTGCGTTAGAAGGGGCTGTCATGATCGTGAAATTCAAAAAAATGAAAGAAGCGAAGGGCCAGCGAATAATCTCGCAACCTCAGCCAAGAGTTGTACCAGAGTCCATGCGGAGCCGCATCTGGGGCTCTGAGATTCAGACTGACTGAGAATCACTTTTTCTTGAGCTTGGCCTTAATCTCGATCCAACGTGTTGCGAGCTCTGTCTCGAAACCTCGACATACCGGCACGTAATACTCGCGATCGACCCCCAAGTAATCTTGCTGAGCGATCCCGCCTTCGGATTCGTGCGAATATTCATACCCTTGACCGTGCCCAAGCCTCTCTGATCCTGCATAGTGCCCATCTCGCAAATGGATGGGGACCGGAATGGTCGTCCCTTGCATGACATCTTTTTTCGCCGCCCCAATGGCCAAAGTTGCCGAATTGCTTTTGGGGGCCAAGGCGAGATAAATCGTCGCTTGCGACAACGTCAGCTCACACTCGGGTAGACCGACGAATTCACAAGCTTGCATGGCCGCGACCGCCAAGGGCAATGCATGCGGGTCGGCATTTCCAATATCTTCGCTGGCGAGGATAACGAGCCGACGGCAGAGAAACCGAATCTCCTCCCCACTCTCAATGCATCGCGATAGCCAATAGAGAGAGGCGTCGACATCCGACCCGCGAATGCTTTTGATGAGCGCGCTCGCCATATCGTAATGCTGGTCACCGCTTGCATCGAATTGAAGGACTTTCTTTTGCATGCTTTCTCGCACCAGCCCGACATCCAAAACGATTGGCGAACGATCCGACGACAAAATAGCCAACTCGATCGCCCCGAGCGCTCGTCGGGCGTCCCCTTCCGCCATCGTAGCGCAGTATACAAGGGCATCGCGTTGAACTTCGATCGGGTACATGCCCATCCCCCGCGACTTGTCTTCAATGGCATTTTGTAACAACTGAACGATCTCGTCTTCGGTGAGCGGCTTCAGTTCAAACAGCTGGGAACGGCTCAAGAGCGCGCCATTCACGGAGAAAAAGGGATTGCTGGTGGTGGCTCCGACCAAGGCAACGATCCCATTTTCGACATCCGGCAACAAGGCATCTTGCTGTGCACGATTGAAGCGATGGATTTCATCGATAAACAGGATCGGACGAGCCTGCCCCATCGAAACCTCGTCTTTGGCCCATTGTAAGGCTTCACGCAGTTCTTTAATGCCGCTGGTCACCGCATTCATTTGACGAAACTGTGCCCCCGTCTCGAAGGCAATCAAATGCGCCAGCGTTGTCTTTCCCGTTCCTGGCGGTCCATAAAACAGAACCGATTGCAACCGCTTGGCTTCAATCAAACGCCGAAGCAATTTACCAGGGGCGAGAATATGAGTTTGGCCAACGAATTCCTTCAGCGAGCGAGGGCGCATGCGAGCCGCCAAAGGCAAAGCTCTCTCCCGATTTCCCTTTTCAGCATGAGCAAACAAGTCCATATTCGATCGCTTTCCTCGGAAAGAGCTTTGGTTGGCTTCCATCAGTACTTGTCATCTGGAACGATCCCTACGAAAATGATCGCCTTCGAAGTGTGTACCAAAACAAGGATAGCGGCAAGAGGATTGGTTGTTTATGGCCGCAGTAGGACAAGTGGACTTGCAGGAAGCTTTAGGCCGGTTTGGCCTTCAAGAATTCCGCAAAGGACAACAAGAAGTTATCAGCCATGTGATTGCGGGCCACGACTGCTTATGCGTGATGCCCACGGGTGGCGGCAAGAGCCTTTGTTATCAACTGCCCAGCTTGGTGCGAAGCGGCCTGACCATCGTCGTTTCGCCCCTGATCGCGCTCATGAAAGACCAAGTCGATGCGCTGGTCAAGCGTGGAATTTCTGCCACCTTGATCAACAGCACTTTATCCCCTGCCGAACAAAACCAACGCCTTGAGCACGTGGCCGGTGGACATTATTCCCTCGTTTACGTTGCCCCAGAACGACTGCGCAATCCCAAGTTTCTCGATGCAATTCGATCGACACCTGTCCAGTTGCTAGCCGTCGACGAGGCCCATTGCATCAGCGAATGGGGGCACGATTTCCGACCTGATTACCATCGGCTAGGCCGTTTCCGAGAAGCCTTAGGAGACGTTCAAACGATCGCACTGACCGCGACCGCCACACCGCGCGTACGGCAAGACATCGTCGATTCCTTGAAGCTGCGTGTCGCAAAGCACTTCATCACCGGATTCGCTCGCGACAATCTTTATTTCGGTTCGGTCCAGTGCATGGGGGACCGGGAAAAAGACAAGCAACTGATGGAGTTTTTGGCAAACCAATCAGGGACCGGGATTATCTACGCAGCGACTCGTAAACGCTGTGAAGCCCTGGTCGAACAAATCGCGAAAGAGGTCAAGGTTAGCGTCGGAGCCTACCATGCCGGCTTGATGCCCGACCAACGCAAATTGGTGCAGGATCAGTTCATGCGGGACCAACTGAAAGTCATCGTTGCGACCAATGCCTTTGGGATGGGCATCGACAAATCCGACCTGCGTTACGTGATTCACTACAACATGCCAGGAACGCTGGAAGCTTACTACCAAGAGGCAGGACGAGCGGGGCGCGATGGATTGCTTTCTCAATGCGTCTTGCTGTACAGCTCGCAAGACCGCTATGTTCAAGAGTTCTTTATCGAAAACGCGAACCCTCCTCGTCAGCTACTCGAACTGGTCTACGACTTTCTGGTCACTAGAACGGAGGTGCCGATCGAACTCACCGCAGAGGAGATTCGCGAACTTTCTAACGCACCAGCGACCACCGAAGCCATCAATTCGTGTTTGCAGATTCTTGGACGCACCGCCGTCATGGAACGACTCGAAGTGGCCGGCGGACTGGCTATGTTCCGCATCAGCAGCAAGCTACCAACATTGATCGACTTATTGCCCAAGGAAGCCAACGTGCGCCGTACGGTATTGCGAGCGGTCGAGAAAGCTATCGGCGATCGACGCGACGAAGCGGTCTACATTCACCCGCGATGGTTGATGCAGCAATTGCAAATGGATCGCGAGGCATTGAACCGAAACCTTCGAGAACTAAGCAAACTAGAAAGCTTCGAGTACGTACCTCCATTTCGAGGGCGTGCGATCCATTTCCGCCGACGCGATGTGCCGTTCGCAGATCTAAAAATTGATCACGAAACCTTAGCGGCACGCAAAAGAGCGGACTACGAAAAGCTAGACCAAATGGTCGCATTTGCGCAAAGCCGCGCGTGCCGCCAACGCACTATCCTGGAATACTTTGGCGATGGATCGGCAGCCAATTGCGGCATTTGCGATCGTTGCCAAGGAAAGTCTGGATGGCCGAAAATGCCTGAACTACCGGCAAAACCCGAGCTACAGAAATCGCTAGAGCTCCATTCGCCGAAACAAATGCCTGCACCGGTTTCGTCAAAAACTTCCATGAAGGAGCCCTTGGTTTCCAAAAACAGCTCCAACCAAAATCCGATTCAACAATCGCATGCAAGCCCTGCTTTATTACCCACCGAAAGCAAGGCCGCGTACGATCTAATTTGCACAATTCTCCGAGCTGTCGAGCGGACGCATGGATATCTTAGCAAGACTCTCCTGACACAGCATTTGCAAGGTATAGAAAGCAAGGCTATTCAAGGTCTAAGACTTCAACGACTCGCCGAGTTTGGAATTCTTGCCCCTTGGAAGAAATCGCAGGCCGCCAGTTTTTTGGATCAAAACCTAGACTTGGGTTTGCTTGATTTGTCGGAGCTACGCGCGAGCAAGGTCACCGTCTGTATTTCAGAAAAAGGAAAGGCTTGCCTCGAGGGAAAAGAAGCGATTCCCGAATCCTTGATGCAATACGTTCACCAGTGCACGATAGCCGCCGAAAAAGCTCCGAAAAAGCGTGACGAGATCCCTAAACCCCCAGTCTCCCGATTGACTTTACAAGCCTCAACGCCCCCAGATAAAACAGAGCTAACAAAACGGGAGAGCAAGTCGGAAACGCTCGAACCATCAAAGCCACTTGCTTCACCAAACCCAACCTCAAAATCGGAGGATGATCAACCGATTCGGTCCGTTGATGCATTACCCAAGGCATTCAGTACCGATGCAATCCAAGGGCGGGAAGGGACTGCACCCATGATGGAGGATTGGAGATGGACGGTCCGAATGGTGGAGCATGGATATCGACTGGGCGAGATTGCTCTAATACGTGGCAAAACACCCGACGCCATTTTGGAGGACCTAACACGGGCACTGAACAGCGGAATTCGCTTCGCGATCGACAATCTTTTTGACCGTCGCACCCAGATTGCGCTCAAAGAATTGAGAGATGCCGATTCAAGGACCAATACCCCGCCATCCGGTTTGCAGTCGTATCCATCGCTTTGGAATTTTGTACAACGCTGGCTCGAACAAAACAACCGCGCGAAATAGGGAGCAACAGCGCCCCCAATCTACATGCCGAGCTTAAAGCTGAAGAATCCGCAATGCATTCGACAACTGTAGCCACTCACCCTGAGCCCCGATATGGGCCGCTTCAGCTCCTCCGCTGGCCAAGACGAGACTTGACTCGTTGACATACTCGACGCAGGCTCGAACAGCTCTTTCGTCCCATTGAGTCCCAAGGCCATTCTGCAAAATTTCGATTGCACGCTCCTGTCCCATCGCGTTACGATAAATACGCGAAGAAGTCATCGCGTCGTATGCATCCGATACGGCTAAAATCCTAGCCATCAAGGGAATGTTCTCCCCCTTCAACCCGTGAGGGTAGCCCCCACCATCAATCCGTTCGTGGTGATAAAGCACGCCAGGTAATGCAAACTTAAGTTTGTCGAACTCTTCCAGGATCTTGTGCCCAATTTCAGGGTGTTGTTGAATAATCCGCAGTTCGTCCGGATCAAGCTTGCCCGCTTTCAACAATACTTGGTCAGGGATTCCGATCTTTCCAATATCATGCAACACCCCAGTGACATAGATTTCTTGGCAAGCTACTTCCGACAACTGAAGTCGAGCGGCTACTTCATACGCAACGCGTCCTACTCGCTCACTATGGCCGAAGGTGTAAGGGTCTCGAGCTTCGATCGCATGGCTCATCGTTCGCAACATGCCAAGCACAAGCTTTTCGCTTTCTTGGAACAACACATTGCTGTGCCCATCGACTAATAAGTAGCCGGCTGCATCATGTAACAACTGCCCATCGCGATAGTTGAATTCAGGGGTAGCCATGGATGCAGCTCCTCCCGCATGCCGGCGTCGGTTCAATGCGACAATGAATCCGATTGTCTCGGGCACCCCAAGTGGCACAATGATGCAAGATTTTAACTGAGCCAATGGAAGCAGCGTTTCCCGGCTATTTAAGATGAGCGTATCGCCAAGACTGGGTTTGGCAACCCGCTGTAACAACAATCGAATATCATCCAAGTGCCAATTGGGCCTACCTGAAATGGTCGACTCGAGCCCATGGCGTTCTGCTTCCGTATCTTGATACAGCGAAATGGCGATCGCTTCTGCATCAATAATGTTTCGCAACGTTTCCAACGCTTGCTTCGGAAGATGCGTCCCTCGCTTTCTGTCGATCCGCTGAAAGTTAAGTTGTCGCAACCATTGACGCTCGGAATTGCTTCGAAACAATTCAGACTCTGCATCCAACAGAATTTGATCTTGTGACTCGATTAGCACCTGCCTTCTCGAAGCAGCAAAACTGGTCGAAACTAGTCTCTCAGCAGCACTTCGTGGCAAGTCCCGCATGACTCCAACCGCAAACCAGTTCTCATCATCCGAATGCACCAGCGGAATCACAAAGAAAAGCGAATCCGACGCAAATTCAGAAAGCTGAAATTTCTTCTGCTTTTGGCAACGTTCGACCGTTGCTGTTGCCTCGGCGATGTCAACTCCAAGGGCAACAACTTGATGTTCTGAAGCCCCACCGAAAAAACCATAGGACTCCGAGAAGCAAATAGGCAAGCACTCCGAACCCAGCAGCTGGGTTAGATCATTGCTTTGTTGTTGGATGCTAGCAGGAAAGTACATTAAGGTTTGTTGAACACATTAATTTTCGACTTGCGCTTCGGGAGCCTCAGCGCGTGTTAGTGAACCTTAGAACATAGGACCTGGAATTGCGCCTGTCCGCTTCCGCACCTCAAAAACTATCCATATCAAGGCAGTCTCCTGGATAAGCCAAGCTGATCGTAGCGATTGTTCCGCCTTTGCAATGATTCGATTTTCGAACAGGAAAATAAGGGGTGGTGCAAACGCATCAAGTCGGGTTGCGTTTCTGCAACCAAAGGGCCTCGTACCAGCATGATCAATCGCGATCTCAGTTGAGCCGCAGGCACTAGCCGCGACATGAGCCCTGAGCCGCAGGCACTAGCCGCGACATGCAATTTCCCCAAAGATCCCGTAACGCCGCAAGCGAAAAGAAAAGAGGATACTGCCCCCATGCGTCCGATCGGCACGTGAAATGCGATGGGATCTTCTCGACCACAACGACCCCGGTGTCCCGCATCAAAGAGAAGCCCATGAAATCCAGCGCATCCATTTTGATTCCTTTTGGAAGCAACCAAAATCGGACTCTCGCGAGGCTGTTTGCCCTCCCTTTCGCTTTCGCGCTGCTTACCTCACACCTAGTTGCCCAGGGCGAGCCCCGATCGGAGGATGGCTGGCGGCGAACTACCCGCGGTTGGGAATATGCCCATGCCGTTCCAATTGTGCCAGCAAACCTGCGTTCTCCAAAGAACACTTCGCCAGCATCAACTCAAGCTCCCTCGGCCAAAACCCGCGCGCGCTCGGCCAAGAAAAGCCTTTGGTTTGTCTGGCAAAGCTATGCTCTGCCTGTCGCGGCCGGAACGTTTTTCGTTAGTTTTAGCTGGTGGTTGCTGATCGATGTTCCCAACAAAGCGATTGTTCGTAGACTGAACTAAGCAGATATTAGCTCTTGCAAGTGACTGCTCGATTCCATCAAATAGGCCTCGGATGGATGGAATAAAGAGAATTACTCAGGGCAAGAGAATCATGAGCAGTAGCCTTTTTCAGTTGAATGGTAGGACCGCTGTTGTATTGGGCGGAACGGGCAGTTTAGGTGGGGCCATGGCTGAGGCTCTGGGCGCTGCGGGCGCTCGGATTGCCATTCTAGGACGCAGCGCCGAACGAGGCATGCACCGCGCTGAACAAATTCGTCGCGACGGTGGCGAGGCCATCTTTCAATCTGCAGATGCGCTGGATCGTGAATCCCTGATTCGAGCTCGTGACATGGTGGAACGCTCCTTGGGGCCAGTCGAAATTTTGATCAATGCAGCGGGCGGAAATCAAGCCGAAGCGACTCTGCAACCTGACGATGACTTTTGCCAGCTGCCTCTGGACGCTTGGCAAAAAGTGTTCGACTTGAATTTGATCGGCGGGACAGTGCTGCCCTGCCAAGTCTTCGCAGAAACGATGCTTTTGCGAAATACCGGAAGCATTATCAACATCGCGTCCATGTCAGGGATTGTTCCTCTTTCGCGCGTCGTGGCGTATTCCGCTGCAAAAGCCGCCGTGATCAACCTGACTCAGTTTTTGGCCCGCGAATGGGCTTCGCGAGGCATTCGCGTCAATTGCATCAGCCCTGGTTTTTTTCCTGCCGAACAAAATCGCGGCCTGCTGTACAACCAAGATGGTGGCCTATCACCGCGTGGCCAACAGATCATCGACCACACGCCTACGGGACGCTTTGGTTACGCTCATGAACTTGCGGGAGCGATCGTTTTTTTAGCATCCTCCTCAGCGTCGTCGTTCATCACTGGCCACAATCTGGTCGTTGACGGCGGATTCTCCTCGACGACAATCTAGCCTCGCCGGTGGATTGTTTTTGAACGCTCTAGTCGTAGCCTTGGCTGTTCTACCCATCCCTAAATTCGCAAGTCTGTTTTCTTTTTGGTTCGGTTTCCTTCCTCTCTTTTATCTGGCTTCTTGGAGAAAAAATGGCTCAGCTTAGCATTCGTACCGATGCGTGTGATCTCGACTTCTTGGCTCTTGGTGCATTAGTTCATCGGCTCGACCCAGGAATCATTCCATTTCGCAAGGCTAAGTCGTTTGATATCCATGTGTCGGGGGGCGAGTACAACTGTGCCGCGAACCTAGCGGACTGCTTTGGTCTAAAAACGGGCGTCGCAACCGCTATGGTCAATTATGGCATTGGCGAATTGGTCCAAGGCCGAGTTCGAGAAATGGGCGTGAAACCTTTCTACAAACACTTCGAACATGACGGCGTGCGCGGGCCCAACATCGCCACTGTCTATAGCGACCGTGGTCAAGGCGTACGCCCACCTGTCGTCTTTTACAATCGAGCCAACGAAGCGGGTGGGATGCTCAAACCAGGCGATTTTGACTGGAAAAAGATCTTCGATGCAGGCGTCCGGTGGTTCCACTCCGGCGGCATCTTCGCAGCTCTCTCCCCGACAACCTCCGAGCTGATTGTCGAAGGAATGCAAGCCGCCAAAGCCTCGGGAGCTGTCACCTCGTTCGACTTGAACTACCGAGCGAAGTTGTGGGCTGCGGCTGGCGGTACCGCGAAAGGACAAGACATGATCAGCAAAATCGTCAAGAACGTCGATATGCTGGTGGGCAATGAAGAGGACTTGCAAAAGAGCCTTGGAATCGAAGGCCAAGACGTAGAATCCAAGGGAGCGCTGGACCCAGACTCGTTCTTCAAAATGATCGAACGAGCGGTCGACAAATTCCCTAACGTCAAGATGGTTGCCACCACGCTGCGGGAAGTGCATTCCACCAATCGTCACGAATGGGCCGCTGTTCTGTGGTACGACGGAAAACGCTACGTCAGCCCGACATGCAATTTGGACGTGATCGATCGAATCGGCGGCGGCGATGGATTTGCCTCCGGCCTCATCTACGGCATGCTATCCGGCAAGGAACCGGAACAAGCATTGCGACTCGGTTGGGCTCACGGCGCACTCATCACCACCTTCCCCGGCGATACGACCATGGCCAAGCTCCCAGAAGTGGAACAGCTCGCCAAGGGCGGCTCAGCCCGAGTGCAACGCTAAGCACCATATTGATGGAAAGCGTGGTTTTTCATGGAGCATCAAAGGGGTCAGGCCTCTTTGATGGTGGCGTGGAGGTTTCTTAGGGTTGGCTAGTGGTTGAGACAACCG
>JBIKLJ010000090.1:0-19904 GCA_044359895.1 Pirellula sp. | reverse complement strand
GCAACGCGAGGAATTTGCCTCCGTAGGCGACGTTATTGCAACGTTCCAGCCCGTTGCTAAGCCTGCCGCCGCACCAGCGGTGGCTCCGACTGTGGCTCCCGCAGCAGAAGTCGCACCAATCGCCGCGTGCTCTGCCCCTGCTTCGGAACCTGCTCGAGTGATGCCGGCGGCTCAAAGAATGTTGGGCGATAACCAGTTGGTGGCATCGCAAGTTGCACCGACCGGACCGGGCGGACGCGTCCTGAAGGAAGATGTCGCTCGATTTGTTTCTCAAACGGCCGCGGCCGCTGGCACGATTGTTTCCGGAGCCAGCGGGACGGTTGCGGCCGTCGCTGCGAATGTTAGCAAAGCGGTGACCAGCGTCGTCACTCCGGTCGCCAAAACAGCCTCTTCTGTTCCTTCGCAAGTCCTGCAACAAGGAACCGCCAACCGGGCCGAAGAAGTCAAGCCAATGAGCATGATTCGCCGAACGATTGCATCACGGCTCGTTCAGGCTCAGCACAATGCAGCGCTGCTAACCACTTTCAATGAAGTGGACATGCAGCCCGTCATGAATTTGCGAAACAAGTACAAGGACCAATTCGCTGAAAAGCACGGCGTGAAGTTAGGGTTCATGTCCTTTTTCGCCAAGGCTGCGTGTGAAGCATTAAGGCGATATCCTTCGGTGAACGCTGAGATTCGTGGCAACGATGTGGTCTACCGTCACTACTGCGATATCGGCATCGCGATCGGCGGAGGCAAAGGGTTGGTTGTGCCGGTACTGCGAAATGTGGAGAAGATGAGCTTCGCTGAAATCGAACGAACGATCGGTGAGTATGCAGCTCGGGCTTCTGCGAACAAGCTGCTTCCGTCCGATCTCGAAGGGGGCACCTTTACCATCAGTAACGGCGGGATTTATGGATCCTTGCTTTCGACCCCGATCGTGAATCCTCCGCAAAGTGGGATTCTTGGTTTGCATTCCATCCAAGAGCGTCCGATTGCTCTGAATGGCCAGGTCGTGATTCGTCCGATGATGTATTTGGCTTTGACTTACGATCATCGCATCATTGATGGGCGTGAAGCCGTTACTTTCTTGAAGACGATCAAGGAAGTGATTGAAGATCCAGCCCGTTTGTTCCTTGAAATTTAAAGATCATGATGCAGCTTGGATTCGTCAGTGCGATCCTACCAGATGTTTCTCTGGAGGATCTGTTCGGCATCGCGTCAAACATTGGATACAAGTACATCGAGGCGATGTGCTGGCCGCCCAGCAAGGCAGAACGTCGCTATGCGGGCGTAACCCATGTGGACGTTTTATCCTTAGATGATGCCAAGATCGCTCAGATCCATGCGCTATCGGCCTCGACCGGGGTCAAGCTAAGCGGTTTGGGCTACTATCCCAATTGCTTGTCCCCTGACCTTGCGGAAGGTTCGCGCAGCGTCGAGCATTTGATGGAAGTGATTCGTGCTGCCCCCAAGATGGGTTTGAATCAAGTGAACACGTTCATCGGACGGGATTTCACCAAGAGTGTTGATGACAATTGGCCTCGTCTGTTAAGCACATGGAAGCCGATCATCGACTTGGCGGAAAAGAGGAACGTCCGAATCGGCATTGAGAATTGCCCGATGCTATTCAGTGAAGACGAATGGCCTGGTGGTAAGAACATCGCCACGACGCCGGCCATATGGCGTCGTTTGTTTGCCGACCTTGGCAGTCCCATGTTGGGACTGAATTACGACCCTTCTCACATGGTGTGGCAATGCATGGACTACATCAGTCCTCTGCGAGACTTCAGCGATCGCATTTTCCATGTGCATGCGAAAGACGTTCGAGTTGATCGGCATCGCCTGAATGAAGTTGGCGTGTTCGCGCATCCGAAGCTATACCACACGCCCAAGTTACCCGGATTAGGCGAAATCGATTGGTCGCAATTTTTCTCCGTGCTCGGGGATGCTGGCTATACGGGGCCGGTTTGTGTGGAAGTCGAAGATCGCGTTTACGAGGGTAGTCAAGAGACCAGGATCGAATCGCTCGCTCAGAGCTATCGCTACCTGAGTCAGTTTGTGGCCAAATAAGGCTCTGCGAAACCAGCGATTGCCTGAATGGCTAGCATCTTGTCTTTACTTGACGAACTAAGTGTTGATCCTACAAACTCGTCGAATCAAACGTGACAAACCTAAATTGGTGTCAGGTGTCATGGGCAACGGCCTCGGCGGTTTGGATTGGCAGGCGGTTCGAAAAGGCCTTCCGGTAGGGCTGAGTGACTGCAATATCTGCAAAATCATTGTTTTTGAGCCAAGAGAGTCTAGCCCGAGGACACAAAGTTCCCTTAAAGGGAACTTTGTGATTGACTCCATGAAGGGAACTGCCGATAATTCATGAGGATTTTCAGCCGCAACACTTTGAAAGTCTACTGGGAAGCGAATCCGCGGTCGGAGCAGGCGCTCAAAGCGTGGATTGCTGAAGCTAGGGCTGCAGAATGGTCTTGCCCCGCTGACGTGAAAGCCAAATATGGCAACGCCAGCATTCTCAAGGAAGGGCGGGTTGTTTTCAACATTTGCGGAAACGAGTTTAGGCTTATTGTCAGCATCAGTTACGAATTTCAAGCTATCTACGTTAAGTTCATCGGAACGCACAAACAGTATGACGAAATTGACTCGCAAACCATTGAAGCCTTTTCACCCTAAGGTCATCAAAACGACCGAAGAGCATGAATGTGCGCTTGCGCGGATCGAGGAATTGTTCACGGCGAAGCCGGGCACTCCAGAAGGTGACGAACTTGAGCTTCTGCTGCTGCTAGTTGAGAGCTATGAAGAGAAGGAGTACCCAATTGACTTGCCCGATCCCATCGAGGCGATTCGCTTTCGGATGGAACAAGCCAAACTGAAGCAAAAGGACTTGATCCCAATCTTGGGAAGCAAAGGCAAAGTTTCAGAAGTCCTGAATGGCAAGCGCGAGCTTTCGCTAACGATGATTCGCAAGCTGGTCAGCGAATTGGGTATTCCCGCTGAGGTTTTGCTCCAAGAGCGTGGTGCTGCGTTACCTGATAAGGATTTTCTTGCGCTTGGCAAGAAATTTCCGATCACGGAAATGTTCAAACGTGGTTGGCTGAAAGGGATTGTTGGTTCACTACAGGATGCCAAGGATCAAATCGAAGATGTGATGACGCAATTCGTTGCCGTCGTTGGCGACCCAACCAAGCACCCGGTCTTTAATCGGAAGAATACGCGATACGGAAGTAAGCTTGACGACGCTGCTTTAATTGCATGGCAGATTCGCGTCCTGAGTCTCGCCGCCCAAGAGAAAATACCGGTGTATCAATCGGGCACAGTAACTCCGGAATTCATGGAAGCGGTTGTGAAGCTCAGCTATCTCAATGACGGGCCAAAACTTGCCGCAGAGTTTCTACGCAAAAGCGGGATTCACTTGATCGTTGAACCACATCTGCCAAAGACGTTTCTGGATGGAGCTGCAATACGCTTTAGTGAAACAAGTAGAATCGTTGCTCTGACGCTAAGGTATGATCGACTTGATAACTTTTGGTTCGTGCTGATGCACGAGCTTGCCCATATTGCCTTACATATTGACTCAGGAATGTGTGATTCAATTGTTGACGATCTGGATGAAGCGAGTACCGAAGCCATTGAGAAAGAAGCGGATGAAATGGCAAGTGAGGCTCTGATCTCTGAGAAATCTTGGAAGCTTGCGCGGCTAGGTAAGAGGCCATCGGACGCTCAGATTCGCGCCTTCGCGCAAAGTTTGCGTGTCCACCCCGCAATAGTCGCCGGACGAGTTCGTTACGAGCAAAAGGACTTCAAGCTTTACACCAAAATGCTAGGGAGCGGTTCGGTACGAGAACAATTCTCGACTTCAGGAAACTAACGTATGATGTTCGTTCTCGAAACGAGTCATTGGCAACGCGCTGATTGGGTATTTGCTTCACCAGGCCTGGGGCAACCATCCAGACGCGTTTGGACAGGAACTATTGGACAACGTGCAGGCCACTCTTGAGACGCCAGGCGGCACGGCACACGACGATTGTTCCAATCATTTCTCATTCATTAAATGGGCACACAGCATTTTTCGGGGGCAAGCCAATGGCGATTGACTTCACAGCCATGATTCGTCGCGGTACGTACTGACGTGATATCGATCGTTCCCCAAGGTACGGTGCAATGCAACGTCCCTTGGGGGAATGTGGACGCTTCCTTGTTGATGAAAGAGATGAAAGAAGAGTTGAAGCGTCCCTTGTTACTGTTCGTTAGCGGAAACTAGTTGCCATTGAACTTGTCGCCGAAGGCTCTGAAATACGAATCAAATTCCTCTTCGTAGTTCAGGCTATCTTCTTCGTCGTCATCTTCGACATTCCGCGGATTGAAGGATGCCAGGTCGAAATCGCTGCACCAATCCTCCAGGGCGGCATCGAACGAGGCGAGATCATCCTGGTTCTCGGTACTGGCGTCAACAAACTGCGTGAGGCCCGCCATCGCCACACTGGCATTGGCCACAAACTCGCCTTCGGCACTAGTCATGCGGCCGTTCTGTCGAGATAACGCATCGAATCGCGGAATATTTTGCGAGACTAATGGCAGTAGGAATGGCTCCAAAATTGCTTCTCCTTCTGCGTTTCCGGTCCGATTGTTGATGAAGTTGATGACAATTAACACGTCAAGCGGTGAGACCAAACCGTCACGGTTCGCATCGTAGTAGTAAAACGGAGTCAGGTCCGCAATCGAGGTGGGAGTTGCCAATTCGCCAAGTCCTTCTAGGTTGATTCGATTGATTACCACCAGCACGTCGAAGAGCGAAATACTCCCATCATCATCGGTGTCGAGAGCTCGAAGAGGATTGTGGTAGGGCGTAGTCGTAACAATTTCGATCTTGGCATTATCTTGCCGTAAAACGTGAACAAATTGGTTGTCGACGATCTCCGGTTTTTCTGTGATCCATCCGTTCCCAAACTCGATGATGCCACTAGCGTCATGCCGCACTCGCAACGTGCGTGTCTCTTGCGAGATAGCAAGAACAGCATTGACGTTGAGTTTCAACGAATTGTTGCCACCACCGATAATGTCAATCATCTCGAACTCCCGCAGTTCGTTTGAAATCGATGTCAGGTCAAGGGCTTGCCCGCTACCCGTCATTCGCAGCGTGTCGTACCCTGCGCCAGCATTGCCACCAACCAGACCGGTGTACACGGCGGCGAGGTTGGCGATGTTATAGGTGTCGTCGCCAGCGGTGCCCGTGAGATGCAGCCCTTGCAGTTGCAGTTGACTGCCCGGCTTTCGCAACAACTCCGTTGTTTTTTGTCGCACGACGACGTCATTGCCTTCGATGATGACATCCACTTCACCGAACTTCGGAATCTTGACGGTGTCCGCGCCCGGCAGTCGTTCCACATGAGTTAGCGAAATGTCATTGCCGTCTCCGGCGACATAGCTGATGCGGAAACGATGTCCGTCTGCCGTGAAGATGTCCCCTTCGTCGAGCGACTTACCATCATGATTGAACGTACCGTTGATGACGGACGAAGCACCTTGCAGATCGACGATCGTGAACCGATCACCAACCTGAGGAACGAAATTATCGAGAGAAACTTCAAGGTTTCCACCCAGTGTTACCGTTCGACCGACACCGGAAACACGCACCTGGTCGTAGTTCGTTCCCGGTACAATACCTGATAGAACAAAAAACGGCGACAGGTTGTTCGGGAATGAAATTCCGGCTCCTGAAAACTCTGTTAAGTCAGCACCTGGTCCGCTGTCGATCTGTGACTCAGACGAGCCATGCAGAATATCCGCGCTCCCTACGCCGAAGATCTGGTCCGCTCCCCCGCCGCCAATGATATAGTCCACGCCGTTGCCACCGCGGAGAATGTTCAAGCCCGCATTCCCAATGATCGCGTTCCCGTGCGAACCACCGGTGACGTTTTCGATGTTCTCTGAAAGTTTGATAAGCAGGTTGTTGATGGTAGTGACTGCTTGCGGAGAAACAGTCTCTCGCAGATCGATGCCGATGCTATTGAAGTCGGTCGGTGAGAAATCGAGCGTATCTGAACCTTCGCCGGGATTTTCAGCAATGGTATCGGCTCCGAGGAAGTCGTCGGCGTCAAAGACGTAGGTGTCATCACCTGGGCCGCCGGCGAGGCTATCTTCGCCGAAGCCGCCGGTCAGCTGATCGTTGGCTGCTCCACCGATCAGTGAGTCGTTTCCGTCTTCGCCGTCGACGATCATTCGAATTGTGCCGTTCGTCCCATGGAGCACGTCATCGCCGTCGCCGAGGTTTATCAAGAAGTTGACCAGCGGAGTGGTCAATCCAGATAGGTCTTGCGGCCGGACAGTATCGTTACCAGCGCCAGTATTCAGTTCCAGCGAGTGGATCCTGGTGGCCTGGACGATGTAAGCGCCGCCTGTTGTCGTGGTTGGCATGGCGACTTCGAGACTTCCTGCAACTATCGACGAATTGCGAACGAAGAACTCTTCGGCCCCTGCCGCATCGGAGCCGTTGACGATCAGGCGGTTCGTTCCGTCACCAGCGTCGATATTGACCCGTCGCGATGGCGCGGTGACATCGATCGCGTCATTACCGCCTGCACTGCGGACAACGATGTTGCCGGAGAAGCTACTTAGCGGAACGGTGATCGTATGCGTGTTGCTGCCGGTCGTTCCTGTGATCGATGTGGTCAGCTTCTGATGAGCATCGGAAATCACCACATGAGTCGCCGTCGTGCTGATGTAAAACGCATTGTCGTCTCCCGTTGTGCTGATATCCTGAATAAGCAGGTCGTTACCGGACAACTCCACGCTGGCGTGGTTGTTGAAGGTGACAAAGCTAGACGGGAAAATCGGACGCGTTACCGAAGAAGCTGTAAACGACAGGCCCTGTCCCTCGCTTACGCTTCGGGTTACCTGAGAATCGGTGACACTGTCAATCCAATCGAAGTAGGACGAAACTCGTGTGTTATAAGCAAAGTCTCCCAGCGACAGAGCCTGGTGAGTTCCCCCTGAAGTCAACGACGTGACGTAGTAGGTGTCGCCTTGCTTGAGGAACTGTGGACTACCGGAATCTCCAGGAACCGTCGTTGTTTCGTCTGCTCCATCATAACTCCAAGTTACGAGGTTATGAGTCAGCCCATCGATCGGAGTTGTACCCGAGCGTTTGGTGCCGAAGCCGGCATCGCCGGGATGCGGTCCGAAGCCGACGAGAGTCAACGAGTCACCGGCGTACAAGTCGCCTACCCAAAGTGAGACAGGGGCAACATCAACAACGGGACGGTTCAGTTTCAGAATGGCAATGTCGTTGCCGTCTTGCGTGCCCAGGAACTTTCGCAAATAATCCGGATGCACATACACTTGTTCCAAGCCGTAGCTCGTGAGGCCGACGGAGAACGTCAGTGAACTGATATCCTTGCCTTCGACAAGGTGAGCAGCCGTTAGCACATACTGCGACGCAATCAGGGTACCGCCGCCATGAGCTCGCCCGTCGGTACTGATGGTTCCCACAGCCTCAAAGTCGTTCGTGACCTGCGAGTTCCCGACCGTAGGTGTGCCTTCGAGCCAATGACGAATCAGTTCAGCGTTGGCTGCTTCGATCTCTTCCGTGCTACGAGAATCCCCACTGGTCTGTGTTCCGTAGCGGACATAATACTCGGTCGAACCCACCATGCCGTTGATAACAACTTGAGATCCAAGATCGTGAATTCTCCTCGCGATATCGACGGTTTCAAACCGATTGCCTATTCTCCGCAGCAGGTCTTCAAACAGCTGATCCGCGACGACGCCCGTGGCCTCATCGGAGAACTCAATCTGGCGGGCGATGTCCGCACGGCTTGTTCCGGAGCGTAGCAACGAAACGGCTGCATCCAATTCCCTTGCCGTTGGTTCGCGATTCACCAGATCGTCAAACGCGGCCTGCACAAAGGATTCGAACGAACCACCGCCGACTGTAGTAAAGTACTCTGGGCTGCTGAGGATATGATTGTTGACCTCATCCAATCGATTTGGTGGGCTTTCAAATGAAATAGCAAAATCGTCGAAGGAGGTGCCTGCTCCGCTGCCGAAGTACAAATGCTCGAGCTCGATGTTGGCACTCACCTCATAGAATGTATAGTCGGCCACAAAGTCGCCACCGGCGTAGTCTTCATCGATCGCGAAGACGGCCGTTTGGTTCACGGCGTTCCAACGCACCTGGAGGCGGTGAGTCCCTGCACCTCCTGAAGAGGCTGAGTCTATAAAGAATGAAACATCGACGGATGAATCTTGATTGGGAGCAACACGAAGCCGTTTGTTCGCCAACCCATCGCCGGTTTCCAACCCGAAGTAGGCGGCTCCTTTGTCCCTCTTCTCAACGGACGGGACGTCTAGCACTCTCAGGCCATCGCCGCCAACGGCGACATAGGCGGTGCTACCGATGAATTGCCAATCGTTCGGCCGACCGGCAAGGTCGAAGGAAGCGAACTTGCTGATGTTCGCGGGATTGCTAACGTCCAAAACCTGAAAACCAGCCAATCCGGTGACATAAGCGGTACGATCAAGTACTTTCACATCAAGGGTGAAATCGCCCGTGCCGAAGTAACCGAGCTGGCTGATGCTTGCCGGGTTACTGACGTCCAACACTCGCAGCCCACTAAGCAAATCGGCGATATAGGCGGTGCTGTCAATCACTTGCAGGCGCATGGCCTGGTCTGTACCAAAGAAACCGAGCTCGCTGATGTTCGCAGGGTCGCTGACGTTCAACACCCGAAGGCCACTCACAGAATCAGGAAGGCTAGTCCTAGTAATAACGACATAGGCGATATCACCAATGACCTGCACATCAGAGGCATAACCACTGGGCGTAGCCAAGGAACCGAGTTCGCTGATGTTCGCTGGATCACTGACGTCCAAGACTCGCAAACCAAATTGATCGGCGACATAGGCGGTGTTGCCCACGACTTGCAGCGCCCGCGGAGAGCTGAGCACAACAAAGAAACCGAGCTCGGTGATATTCGCCGGGTTGCTTACGTCCAACACTCGCAGACCACGACTTCCGCCCACATAAGCCTTGTTGCCCACCACTTGCAGCGTCTCCAGAGAGCCGGGCGAATTGAAGGAACCCAGCTCGGTGATATTCGCCGGGTTGCTCACGTCCAACACCCGGAAAACACCGGTCCCATAGCCGGCATAAGCCGTGTTGCCCACCACATCCACAGACTGTGGGGAGTCGGCCGTACCGAAGAAACCGAGTTCGCTGGACGGGATCGACACCGTCACTTCGGCGGTGAAGTTCTGCTTCAGAAGATTGCTGTCGACCGTTTGCAGGCTGAACGGAGTGCTGAACTGGTCACTAAAAATGGCAGCGCCGTTCCGAAATTCGATTGCTCCAGCCGCGTCAGGTTCGCTCAATTGCAGCGTAGCCGGTAATAATCCGTTCGCGAAATCTTCTACAATCTTTTCTGTGCCGAGCCATGGTTCCATTTCGGCTTGAGTCGGTGCTCGACCAAGCAGACGATTGTAGGCTTCCGTCACGACGCGCTGGCCGTATTCGCGGCTTCCTCGAACAGCAGCAACAACGTCCTCACGCAGCCCCGTGTCGCTCAGTTCAGCAAAGACGAATTGCGCATCCAGTGCGTCCAGTTCTTGTTGCGTCGCATTGCGACCGAGCAGATCGCGGAACACCTGCGCCACAAACGCAGCGCCGGGATTCGTGGTATCAACGCCAGCAACGTCAATGCGAATCGATTCGATCAACTGAGCCGGATCGGGCTGACTCAGGATCGGATTGAAGCCTGCGACGGTGAACACAAACGTTCCGGTACCGCTAGCGTTCAACGCAGGCACAAAGACCGCGCTGCGGATCTCTGCCAGCGTGTACACGCCGCCGACTGCTGCGACAACGACTCCGGAGGCACGTGTCAGTTCGATAGAGCCGAGTGACGCTGCTGGAACACTGCTAACCGTCAGAACGAGGTATGGCTGCTGAGGCGATGGCGGAGCGTAGTTAATCGCTACCAGTCCCAGCGATCCGTAATTTGCGTTTTCCAGCAGCGTGGCGGAAGTTGGCGGAGCCACAATTCGAGTCGGTGCGTCATTGAGAGACGTCACCGTGACGGTGATTGGCGGTGCCTCCGCGAATGAAATTCCCTGAGCGACCGAAATCAGCAACTCCCGAGAATTCGTTGACGGAGCCGCACTGACGTTCTCGTATCGAATGCTGCGAAGTACGCGTTGATATTGCTCGGGGGTTGCCCGGCCATCTAGGAAAAGCACTCCGTTTTCGACGTCGAAAACACTATCGATGATAAAAGTATCACCGTCGGCATCTGGTTCGCTTTCAAAGACATCGGAGGTGAGCACATCTTCACCTAGCACGTAGCCGTCGATGAAGACAGTGGCTGATGTCACGAACACGGCGCCGCGACCGCTTTCGTGAGCTTCATCGTGCCCGCCAATGGTGATATCGGCAGCAACCACGATCGGTGTGTTGCCCTCCGTGAAGGCGATTGCGGTCGTGGTCGCGGTGACCGTCGAGGCAACGCGCTTTGTGTCAACCTCCAGCAACAGATAGATCGAATCGCTGAATGTATCGCCGTCCTGCACGTAGACACCCAACTGCTTGAGTCCTGATAACGGATTCACTCGCGTGTTGGTGTACTGGACCGTACGCAATGCGGCCTGATACTGCGCGACGGTCGCCGAACCGGATAGAGTGAGCAAACCGGTTTCTAAGTCAAAGCTGCCGGTGATGCCGTTTTGATTGGTGAACAGCAAGCGGTCCTGATCGCCCAGGTAGTCATTGATGAACCCGACGGTCGCACCAGTCAGCATGTTGCCGGCATACATCACGCTGATATTCGGATCGAGTGGCTGAGTCGTCTTCCCGGTTTCGTACACCAGAAGTTCCATCCCGGCCTGAACAACGGGGAGGGCTTCAAACCTAGCCGTCATCGACTGCGATTGGGACTTGGTAAAGCCGTCGAACACGGTGAAGGTGATCGTACGAGCAACACCATCATGCACCAAGCTGCGGCTGGAATAATTGACACCCTGCAGAACGAACTCGTACAAGTCGACCGGTACATCGCCCGTGATCGTCAGCACGCCGTTCATCGCGTCATAGCTGCTGTCCATGCCCACAAGCAGATCGCCAACGCTGAGGAAGTCGCTGCCCGCGATAAAGTTGCCGGTGATCTTCACGTCGACTCGCACCAGCGAATCGATTGCCAAGCTGCCTGCGGTGAGAGTCATTTCCGGAGCCAGCGTGATGGTGCCGTCGTCGTTGACTACGGTAGCCGATACGGTCGGCAGGTTACCGATAACGACGCTTTGCAGAGTGGTATTGGCAGCGAGAACCAGCAATCGCTGATGCGCATGGCCTATTGAATTCATCGCGCCGCCATCGTCCACCATAATGTCAATTTGACGAATTCCCGGCGTGGCGATAGCCAGCGTGTTGCGGTATTTCACGCTCGACAGTGCTGCTGACCAGGCACGCTGTCCGGCCTCACCGGTCAGAACCAGTTGACCTGTCAGGGCATTGAATCGCCCGGTAATGTTGTGAGTGGTTTCGCAGGTCAAAACATCTTCGCCTTGACGGTACGAGTCGGCATCCAGAGTGATCACAGCCTTCCGCAGAGTGGCACTGTCGGTATCTTGGACGGTGATCGATGGTAGCAGCGAAATAACCGTGGAACGACCGGAGACGTAGGTGGATCCCAGACCCGTTTTCACAACCGGAGCCTGGTTCATGGCGATGATTTGAACCGTAACGCCGGTTTCCGCAACGTTGGAGGCTGCATCGCTCAGATGAACTCGCAATGTGCGTTCCCCAGTCCCCTGGGAACTGAACGTGGTCAGCTCGATCGCTCGCCGGTATTCGTGGATCAAGCCAGAACCGGTTAAATGCATTGTTCCGGTTGTCGAATCAAACGATGCGTAAATGCCAAGCGATATTTGTTCGTGCCGTGGCAGTGACAGTACATCTGTATCGGGATCGTAACCATCAATCTGTATCATGGCCGATTGGATGTGCCCGGACATCGCGCTGGCAATCCGGACGTCTCCCAACAGACGAGCCGCCTGAGAACCCTGCTCATAGCTAATCGGCAGAAAATCGACGCCGTCGGGTGCCCCCACCGTAAGTGCTCGCGCTGTCAACGGAATCGAATCTTCCTGGACACTCTGAGAGAATTCTGGGAATCGGTTGACCGTCGCATCCAGGCGGTCGCTGAAGTAGGCGTTTTCGTAAGATTGATACGTCAAGCCATCGAGCAATTCGTTAATTTCGGCAGCCGTTCCGATCAGTTGCAGGCGTCCGCTCCCATCGCCTTGTACGATTGCCCCCAACGCTAAGAGTTCAAGTATCGCAGCGTTGTCCGGATTCAGCAGTGCGTCTGAGAGTGCCGCAGCATCGGCACCTGTGATCTTGCCATCCCCGTTAACGTCATACATAGGCGTGCCGCTAGATGTCGAACGTTGGGATGGCAAACGACCGCCAGTGGCCTGAATGGCCGGTTCGTTCAGCATCGAAATCAACTGAAGGGCATCACTGACCCCGGTGCCTTCGATGCCATCCACGTCGGTCGGGTTACTAACGTTGGTCCATGGTGTGGCCTGCTGCGGATCGAGGAACAGTTTGCCGCGACCAACCCCCAGGGTTACTACCAACTTGGCACTGGGGTCATGAACGGCTAGGGGATCGCTGATAGAGATGGCGTTCTGCTGGCTGGAGGAAAACACCAGCCGCTGGTTGGTTCCGAAGCTATGTTCGCCCGGCAATGAAATCGATGGACTGAAGTTCGGTGCTATGATAGCTTGGGAATAGTTGCTCTGTACCGGAAATGTAGCGCCATCATGGATCCGACCGTAGACATACAGCTTTTCGTTTGGAGCGTAAGGCACGGACGAAAAGGCGGCTAGGTCCGACCAGTAGTAGCTCTGCTGACCTTCACGAAACGCAAGACCACTCGCAAGTAGATGGCCGTCGTGTCCGTCTGCGTCTTTGTCGACAAAGAGTTCGATGGTCGTCGTGTTGGGAAGTTGCGATGAACCAGTGAAACGGACGGTGCCGCCGGGGCCATCGGGATCCAATATCACCTCACCGATAATCAGTTCCGGCGGGGGAGCGTCATAGTTCGAATGAAAGCCGTTCAATTCGCTCTGCGTGTCAGGAACCAGGAAGACCAGATCGCGTTCACCGGTCCCCGGGATTTGCAAGTTAAACCGCTTGGAATTTTCATAACAGTAGAGAGAGCACCACCCGATTGAGCCCTCGGCAACACCGAACAGTTCGCCTGCAAAGTTTGCTGTAATGTCGACGCTCCCTTTGAGAATCTTCAGATCGAGCTCTGCTTTGACCCTAGCGAAGTCATCACGGCGGTTATCATTCGGACGGATCTGCATGTAGACTCGGAAACTTCCGAGCGAATGTCCTCCAATGATAGGCACATTATCGGGGACGAAGACCGCCAAATTCGCATCAAAAGTCACGTTGAAGTTGCTATCGACTACAAATAACAGATCGCCGCGCAAGATGCCGCCAGGATACAAACGCATATCCGCGTTCACTTCGACGAATTTGTCGCCCGTGAAGTAGATTTTGACACTGCCAGAGGCCTGCCCGACCCAACCCTCCAGTACCGTGACCGTTCCAGTAAGCGTCAAGGTCGTCTCTACCGATTTCGCACCCGCGTCACACGTCTTCTTGCCATCCTTTACTTCTTTTTTATCCTCGAATGCGAGCTTCCCTGACACCCGGACCAAGCTTGCCGTTACGCCGAAGATGCTGATCGTAGGGCCGAGACTGCCAGTGACCTTCACCTCGACCTTTAAATTGCACGGATCCTTGAATCCTCTAATCGCGCCTTCAATGCTCGTCAGGAACACTCCCGTGTTGCCGATCTGAATCCCCGGATTCTCTTTAGACACTTTGATGTTAATGGCGTTCAGCCCACCGTTCGAAAATTCGAATCCGGCGCCGACCGTTAGCCCTCCTGGCAGAGTCACTTCTCCCTCGCCACTGATCGTTGTTTCGCCTAGGTCATTACGTTCATACTTAAAAGCGGCTTTGGCCTTCAAAGGCCCGCTGGCAATTTCGGCGCTTAGTTCGAGCCCACGGAGTTCGACTTGACCGGTCTTGGTGTTGATCAGAAGGCCCTTGCCAGGGAACGCACCTTTGGCGGTTATTTTATCAACGCCAACATCGATCATAACCTCCAATCCGCCAGTCAGTACCAGTTCGCCACTACTACGCGTGTATTCGACTCTTATATTTGGCTTCGCGGCTACACCAAACAATTCAAAGTCTGCTGTAACTCCAATGTTGATCGATTCGAGTTTTCCTTTCTTAATTAAGATGCCCGGTTTGGCTGCGTTTGTCTTGAACGCTGCCCCTTGGTGCTCGAACACGTTGTCCAAAGAGATCTGCCCCCCCCTTTCATACTTTGCAAACAACCTCGAATCGACGGGCTTTAATGTATCGGCGTCCTTTAGAGTGAAGGTGTCTTCTGTAACTCCGCCTATTACATAGGATCCCTTTAACTGCGACATACCGAGGATGTTTTTAATGATTACGGTATCGCCGGTCGAGTAACCGTGTCCTTTTACCGTTACAACTGCAGGATTAGCTTTCGTTACATCAGTAATGAACTTATCTTTTGCTTTATCGGGACTTACCTTGTCCACGCTGGGGGGACTACCCAAGCTGATTTCAACCCCTTTGAAAAACGACTCCTTCTTTTTTGGAGTTCCGGTCTGGCCGGCAGGTTGCTCTTCACCCTGGCCAGTCGTTAGTTCGGCTGTTCCCCAGGCTGCGAATTCTTCCTTCTTTGAGTCGTAACTGAAGCCACCCTTTTTAAACTTTAGTTCCAGGCCGAATAGTTTGAGTACCTTGTCTGTGCCAAGTTCGGCGCTGAGTTTCGTTATTCTCCCATCTGAAATTTCTAGGGAAAGGTTAACTACAATCTCTACCATTTCCGGCTCTTGCGCCGGAGTTCCTGTCGTACCACCTGTCGTACCACCTGTTTGGGGCTGACTCTTCGCGGTTGCCGCGAATTTGAACCTGGCGCCGCCGGAAATAGCCAGTGTTTGGCCAACGAAGTCATAACTCAACGAAAGACCGACGGGCGTTATCTCAACGCCGCCGAACTTAAAAGGTACTGGATTGCCGGCATTGTCTACGACACTGACCGTACCTCCTAGACTCCTTAAACCGCCGTTGCCGGCACCTGATTCAAACACAATTCCGCCGGTGGTATTATCTTTACTGCCGAGATCCAACTGGATCTTGGTGCCTCCTACGTCGAACGTGGTTATACCGGTAAACTTCCTCGTACTCCCCGCGACGAACTTCCCTTGCTTCAGTCCCAGGTTATTAAAATCTGTTTCTGCGAATCCCGTAACTTCCGCCAGGGTGTCAGTGGAAAATGCAATTCCGGCAACCTTGATCGCATTCGGCAGCAACAACGCCTCGAATCCGGTGACTGCGCCGCCCTGGATAGAGCCGTTAATACCCACTATGGTGGTTTGCCCGGGGATAGTTTTGCCGTTTGGGTCGACCTTGGGCTGTTTCGCCGGGCCGGATAGTGTGAAACCCGTCTTCTTGTTATCGGGATTGGACGAATTGGGTTTCTGATAAACGGCCTCTACGCCATCCAGGAATTCAATGCCTTCTATCTTCCCTCCGGCCCTAAAGCTGAATTTTTCGTCATTCTTCAGCGTCAGATTGCCGGCACCCATCTCCAACTTTAGGATTATATCCTTCGTTTCCAACTCGGTGTTGCCAAGCCTCACCGTGCTCCAATTATTTGACTTGTAGGTGAACTCCGAATCTGTTCTCACAATCTCGGTGTCATATCTTTCCTCGCCCGGGTTCCATGTGTTGCGGACGGACGCCGAGCCTCTCGAAATCTCTCCGGCCCCAAGAATCTGCACCCCCCCTAAGAACAGCACTTCCTCCTTGACGTATAACGGCAAAGGAATCGAAATCCCGTTGGTTGCTATCAGGGCCTTCTCGCCATTGATACTGACGGGAACGTAATTTCCGTCAACTTGAATCTGCATGCTGGTGCCGTTTACTTGCGTTAAGGACCAATTTTCCCTATCGTTGCTCTTTGTATGTTGCAGTTCCATTCCTACTACTACAACATTCAGCACATCATTAAGAGGCGTTCGCGCGCCATTGCCGTAGAACGGCAGCGCACCGTCCACCTGCAACGTACCGTCCAAGCGAAACTTGGGAATAACATCATTATTTATAGGAACGACCGACGCCGTGCTACCCTTGCCGTTCCAGATGCCACTACCAGAGTAGGCTACTCGTCCGTTTGTAACATCGTATACGGCTTCGAGATCGCTCCCTGTCAACTTGAATCCGGCGCGGTCAAAGGGAGCTAAACTATAAACAATTGCGTTCCTCGACACATCGACGAAATTTAAATTCGCTATCGTAGTATTGAGTGTTCCAAAAATGATCGGGTACGAAGAGAAATCTAACGCCGCCTTCGTAGTATCGATAGTTCCAAAACTGATCGGGTACGAAAATCGACCATCAGTATCTGTGGCGTCTTGCACTGTCGCCTGACCGACAATCTTGAGCTGTTTTTTCAAAGGATCGTAGTGGGCTGCGAAATTCTTCTTGTCGTCGGCCCTAAATACATCTTTCTGTGGCCCTACTAGTTGGTCCACGAGGATTTTGAACGAATCAAATCGACCATTGGTGATAACAATTCCGGTACTAAACCCATCTTGGGAAAGCGAATTCAAATTGACATTCAACACCATGCTTCCTAATGACACACCGTTTCCGTCGACACCCCAGCTCTGTGTTAGTATTTGTTCTCTTCCGCGGAGTCTATATTGACGGCTTGCCGGATCGTAGGACAACTCCATAACATTGTTATTCGGGCTATTTAAAATTATGCCACCAATCTTAAAAAAGTTGGTATAGCTTACGAATCTCTGCACCTTACCATTAACGAGCGACCACGTGGGGGTTACTGGTTGGCCATTGATCTTAGGGCCCAGAGCTTCCTCAAGAGCGGCCCTTTCCTTCTTTCGAGCATCCTTTTCAGCCTCGGTCAAGTTGTTTTGATCGTCTTGATCGTCGTCGACCGCGACGTTCACTTGGGTATTGGCGTAATAACTACCTTTAAAATCCAGTCGATTGAAGGAACTGCCGTCTTCATCCGTTGGAAATGTGACTATATTTTCCGAACTGCGATCAGATGTAAATGTAACATTTGCAATGGAAAACTCTTTGACGGTCGCACTTCGCGTTGCCCAAGACAATTTGCCATCAACAATGACCAGATCCTTGAAGTTCAAATTCGCGCTTCCATCCTCAAACGTCAAATGACCCGTCCCTTCCAGTCTGAACTCACTTCTCTCAAAAGAGTAATTCAAGACTGCGTCAGCAAACGCAAAGGCGTTTTGGCCTAGTGTCAGGAGAATAGGATCCTGTTTTGATGGCGTCCGGTTCGTGGCTGTTCGCAACGGTAACTTTGTTTTTGTTATCATGATGGCCTTCGTTACGCTGGCGTCCGTCAGAAAGTGATTTTGCCCCCCCCCTGGTAGGTTAATTCCTGCCCCATTCAAGGCGTCGAACGAGAGAAAACCGGACATCTTCAGCCCATCATTTGTCAGGACCATACTTGCTGGCTTAAAACTCTGGTTCTCTGATACTCTTGACTCGATTGCTTGATCCTTACCTATCAAAAACCCAAGAGAATTCTTTGCCGAATTGAGAATCGCGAGAGGAATGAGGATTTTCTGAATTTGATCACCATTGACGCCCCCTTTCGCCTCAACGACCCCATTCATCAGTTCCAGCATCTTGCCTTGAGTCAACGCTGCGATCCTGCCGGTGGTACTGAGTACCAATTTTGCAGAATCGATTTCTATTCCTCCTCGGAGGCGCAGCAGTGGCGCAAACGCAGACGAAGAAGTCGGAACCAAACCGATGTCAACGACGCCCTTCGACGTGTGGACCCCGGTTTTAGTCACAAACTTGCCGGTGGTAGCGAACCGTAATCCGCCCACATCTATAAAGTTGTCGACTGAATCTGAATCGTCTTGATATTCAACTGCACCAATATCGATGCCGTCACCGTCAATTCTGGAGTTACCTAGCTGGTCTTTGAGCTGCGTCGAAAATCGTGCGAAATCACCAGCATCGATGGCAGGGTTCGGTTCACTGCCACCGAACACCAGAGGGTGAGTACCATTAACGCTCAACGGGCCGATCACCTTGGAGAGATCCGAGACATCCAGGATGTTGTTTTTGTCTTTCTTCAGGCCTCCATTTATTTCTCCCACCAAATTATTGCTACTGTCCGCCGTTACATTGCCTTTCAAGTTGTGGGGAGCGTTGTTATTGAAGTTTCCGGCGATGATCGAATTGTGAATCGTGACAGCAGGTCCATCCGAGTCGATTGAATCGATCCCTCCGCCATAGCCTCCAGAAGTTGATTTATTGTTTGTCAGCGTGCTGTTAACAACGACCGCCTTAGCGCCACGGTCGAGATGAATCGCACCACCATGATTGCCTTCGTTGCCTGAAATCGTGCTATTGACAACAGTCACCAGACCGGCCGTTCCAGTAATGGCTCCACCACCATTGCTATTCTTATTGGCACGCAGGGTGCTGGATTGAATCACCAAGCTCCCGGAATTGGTAATGGCCCCTTGTGTCGCACCCGTAATATCGAGATTCGAAAATTCCGCGAAAACACCGGTAGCTACCATGAGTGACTGGTTGCTCAGCTTGATCGTCACCGGCCCCTGGATCATCGTCTTCTTGCCCAGTCCAGTTTCCGTAAGTTGCAACTGAGCCCCAGTAACCGAGATTGTGCTGACGCCTGGAGCAAATTTGATCGTGTGCGATCCACCATTCTTGTTGGCGATTTCGATTGCCGCACGCAGCGAGCCATCCCCGGAATCGCCTTCATTGGTTACCTCGATCGTTGGGCCAACATCTTCGACCGCGCCAATATCAATCTTTTGGCCCTGGATTCTGGGTAGGCCCCGCTGGTCTTTTAATACACTCGATGTGAACAGCGAATTATTGCCTTTGTCGATGGCAAGACTGTTGGCGACCAGAGCGTGAGTTGGAGCGTGTCCGTCGTTGGGCTGCAGTTTCGTGTCTATCACCGTTGAGATATCGCTGACACCAACGATGTTGCCACGCTTGCCATTCTCAAGGCCACCTGCGGAACTAATGTCGCCAACAAGGTTGTTGCTGCTGTCCAGCGTTACTTTACCAACTAGGTCACTTGGCTCGTTTCCTTGGATATTGAAATTGCCAGCGATGATCGAATTGAAAATTTTTACATCTCCGAATGCGATCGAAATCCCCCCTCCCTTTTCGGTCGCTCGGTTATTTGTGACCGTAGTGTTGACAAAACTCGCAACCCCCTGCTCCACATACACACCGCCGCCTGTTTTCGCAAAGTTATTGGAAATCGTGCTGTTAATAACCTCCAAATTGCCCTTCGTGAAGATGGCAGCGCCTGATTGGCCCTCGTCACGGTTTCCATGAAGAGTGCTGTCACGAATTTTCAAAACACCGGCATTCGTTACGGCTCGACCGGGACTCAAACCGGTGATCTCCACATTGGACAATTCGACGGATCCACCTGTACGTACATCGATGGCACCATAATCGTCAAGGCCGCCGCCAACGTAGGTGATTTTTACAGGGCCTTGGATTGTCGTAGTGTGGGAATCACCCAGTGCAAGAGCGCCCTTGAGCGAGACCGCGCGGGCAGCCTCAGCAAACGTGATCGTGTCCGGTTCTTTGTTGTTATTGGCAATCTCAATCATCGCGCGCAGCGAACCATCGCCGGAGTCGTTTCCGTTGGTCACGACAAGCGCGGCCATCAAATGGCGATCTTCTAGTTTCTCCAGAAACGACCTGCGTCTTGCTTTCAACCGCAGCCGACGCAAACGCT
>JBIKLJ010000271.1:0-5930 GCA_044359895.1 Pirellula sp. | reverse complement strand
ATGCTGGTCGGTTTGATTCTTGGGGTGCTTGCTATGCGAAGTTGGCTGCGTGACTCCAATTCCGTCTCGGTTGCGGTCCCCATTGTTTTGATGGCAATCCCATTGTTCGATTCATCGATGGCAATTATTCGACGCAAGTTGACTGGGCGAAGCGTCTTTACTGTGGATCGAGGGCACATCCATCACAATCTGATGCGTTTTGGGATTAAGAACCGTTGGCTTGTCGGCGTTATTACCTTGCTAAGTTTTGTGACGGCTAGCGGAGCAGTATTGGGAGTCGTCTTTCAGTCGGACATGATTTCGGTCATGACTTTGCTGTTTGCTGTCGGTTCTTTGGTGGTTACCAGGATTTTTGGTTTTGCTGAGTGTGAACTGGTTGTTAAACGCGGGATCAATTTCTCCAAAACGCTTGTCGCGAGAGGTGGCGTATCGGACAACCGGATTCAGCAGCAAAAGGTCCGTTTGCAAGGCTCCAGAAAATGGGAAACCGTTTGGGACACGATGATTGAGTTTGCTGAAAAACACAATTTGTCCAAGATCAGTTTGGATCTGAATATGCCCTGGTTGCACGAGGGATTTCACGCAAGTTGGCACAAGAATAAGATGCCCGATAGCAGTGAGCGATGGCAAGTTCGACTACCCGTCGTTTCCCAGGAACGCATTCTCGGGAGAATAGAAGCTCTTGGAAAGTACGATACCTCAAGCACATTTCCGGTTATCAGCGCACTAGCGGAAATGCTGGAGGAGCTACAGCCTTGTATCTTGGAAGTGGTCAACGATTTTGAAGTAACAGGTATCCCACCAGATTCTGTAGTTAAGCCGGTACTGATTCGAAGCGATGCCGAAACCGTTGTCGACTTGCCTACCCAGTTAGACATTACCTTGCTCAAGAAGCACAAGGCCGTTTCGGATTTTGCTGGCCAGTAAGGCGATTCATGGGCCATGCGTCTTTACCTCACTTAACATTGGCGTGCACCGGTGGTATCTAGCGACATTCGGGCTTGTCCCGAAGTGTTGCAATAGGTTTGGTGTGCTAATCGCCTAATCGACCAAGCCAAGATCGCGCCGTGTTAGCGCGCCAAACCTGTTGCGAAGGTAGGGCACAAGGCCCCACCTTCGCGTTGCAATCTTGCGAGTTGCTATCAATGTTCGCTTCTACCCTGAATAACAACAGCCAATGAGATGGCGGTTACCGCCAATTGGGTCGGGGAGCGAAATAGTTTTGGAAAACAGATGCATCGACGCTTAGACCGAGTTTTTCTTGGGCGGTTTGCATGCGGACTGATGTTCGAGCATGGTTGCTACTAGAGCAGTCCAACCCGTTTGATGGCTAGCCCCAAGGCCTTTTCCGTTATCGCCATGGAAGTATTCGTAGAACAAGACAAGATCTTGCCAGTCGGCTTTTTCGGCATACCGCGGTTCTTTTCCGTGGCAGGGGCGTTGGCCTTGAGGGTCGCTCTTGAACAAAGTGATTAACCGTCGCTCGATTTCGTCCGCCACCTGATGCAAATTCATCATGATGCCCGATCCGGTGGGGCATTCGACCTGGAACGATTCTCCGTAAAACGCATGGTATTGCCGCAGCGACTCTACAATCAGAAAGTTCATGGGAAACCAAACAGGACCTCGCCAGTTGCTGTTTCCACCGAACATGCCGGTATTGCTTTCGCCGGGCACATAGCCCACCGATTCTTTTCCACCTGCATACTCAAAGACAAAGGGCTTGTCCTTATGAATCGCGGACATCGATCGAATACCAAAAGGAGACAGGAATTCCTTTTCGTCCAACATGTACGCCAACAGTTTGCGAAATCGATCCGTCGAGGGGATTGCGAGAAGCCGCATGCTTGCGGAAGTGCCTGCGGGGCAAAACTGTTCCATATAGGCCATATGCTGAGACATTTGAGGCCGGTTTTTTAAGAACCAGTTCATACGTCGTTGGAAGCTGGGTAAACGTGCAATCGTGGATTCATGGATGATCACATTAGTGCACAATGGAATCAGCCCAACCAAAGATCGCACTCGCATCGCGGTGCTTCGCCCATCGCGATACAAATGGTCATAATAAAACCCGTCTTCCTTTTCCCAGAGGCCGGTCCCATGCAGTGTGTTCATGGCCTCTGCAATCGCTACATAGTGTTCGAAAAACTTGCTAGCCATATCCGAGTAAGCTTGGTTTTCATCTGCTAGCTCCAAGGCCATTTGAAGCATGCATCCGCAAAAGAAAGCCATCCAGGCCGTAGCATCGGCCTGATCGAGCGTCCCACCACCGGGCAAAGGCTTACTGCGGTCGAAGACACCAATGTTATCCAGTCCAAGGAACCCGCCACTGAAAACGTGCTGTCCTCGCGTGTCTTTCCGGTTGACCCACCACGTAAAATTCAGGAGCAGCTTTTGAAAGGTACGAGCCAGAAACTCCTTGTCGCCGCATAGTTTGTAAACATGCCAACAAGCCCATGCGTGCACTGGTGGATTGACATCGCTCAGAGCCCATTCATAGGCTGGGATTTGGCCGTTGGGATGCATGTACCATTCACGCAAGAACAAGATCAATTGGTTCTTCGCAAACTCGACGTCCACCCGTGCCATGGGGATCATGTGAAAAGCCACATCCCAGGCCGCATACCATGGATATTCCCACTTGTCCGGCATGGAGATGACATCTCGATTGAACAAATGAGTCCAATCGTTGTTCCGCCCAAATTCGCGTCCTCGTGGGGTTGGTGGCGAGTTCGGATCGCCTTGCAGCCATGAATCCACGACATAGTAATAAAATTGCTTCGTCCACAAGAGTCCCGCGTAGGCTTGCCTCGATATCGAGCGTTCTTCCTGGGAGAGTTGCTTCGGGATGCATTCCTCGTAGAACTGGTTCGCTTCCTTCTGACGATCGGCAAAAATCTTGTCAAATCCTTGGTCGATTTGCCTGTCTTCAAAAATCGGGTTCGTGATCGGTTCGGAACCTCGCGCTGGGTTTTTTAATGAGACAGAATCGATACCGGTCAATCGACATCGAATGACGAAAGGCTCGTTAGGCTCAATGATTGCGATGTAATGAGCGGCGCACTTGGTTCCAAACGCTCGGGTGTCAGCTCCGTTGACGTTGCCATCGACGACACAGCTGTGGAATGCGTCTTTGAAGAAAGTGCCTGAGGTTGGAGCACCTGGGTGGCGGTTCGGGTTGGTTTCATTTTCGGTAAACAACCAAGAAGGTCGACTTCCGTCGGGACCTGTGTCCACTCGGAATTCAAAATGGCCAAGCGTTTCGTGGTCGCACAGCACAACACCGTTCGGGTCTTTCGCGGACTTGTGAAGGCGCATTCTTGGTTTGCTGGTACAGCCATCGTGGTCGCAGCCCCAAATCCAAGAATTGTGGAACCAAAGTTGAGGCAAGACATGCAGGACGGCAGGGGTAGTTCCGCGATTGTGCACGGTAAGCTTTACCAATAAATCGTCTGGAGTCGATTTCGCATACTCGATTTCGCAATCAAAGTAAGAATCGTTTTCAAACACTCCGCTGTCGAGCAATTCGTACTCGTCCTCCTGTCGCGAGCGTCGACGATTCACTTCGGTCAAGCCCTCATAGGGAAATCGTGCCTGCGGGTATTTGTAGAGCCCCTTCATGTAAGAATGAGTGGGGGTAGAATCGAGATAGTAGTAACATTCTTTGACATCTTCGCCATGGTTTCCCTCCGGTCCCGACAACCCATACAGGCGTTCCTTGAGGATAGGGTCGTGGGTGTTCCAAAATGCGAACGAGAAACACAGTCGACCTTCGCGGTCACAAATCCCCAACAATCCGTCTTCGCCCCAACGATAAGCACGGCTTCTAGCGTGGTCATGAGGAAACGAAAACCAGGGTTCTTGATTCTCAGAGTAGTCTTCGCGAACCGTCCCCCATTGTCGCTCCGATAAATAGGCTCCCCATCGCTGCCAGTTTGCCTTTCTTTTCTTGGAGTCAACTAAACGCATGTGTTCCATCGTCTGCTTCATTTTTGCCGTAGCCGGCAAACACATTGAAGGGACATTTTCTTGGATCGACATAGTTCAAACGTCTTCAGGTGGAAACGCTAGGGGCACCCAGCGCGAGAAACAAGGAGATGGATTCCGATCGTACCGTCGCACTTACCTATGCATCGTGGTCTTTTGCGGCATAGCAACGAAGCGAGAGCTTAACGTTTTTCTAAGAAATTGTCTCTAGCCCAGATTGCCCTGTGTTAAGCCATTACTAAGCCGCAGGCGTTATCTTTCATGGTGCGCAAATCGGAATCCCAACAACGGATCTCTTGGGAAACACGGTTTTTCGAACTCGTACTTGTACGCCTGCGGCTTTCTGTGAAACGATTGGATGAAGCCGGCGGCTCAGATTGATTCCCGGAGTCAACGAAGTTCGTGTTTACCCCGTGTGGCCCGTTGTTCGTTCAAGCGAATCAGGGCTAGCGGTTCTTTCTTGAGCAGCTTGATCAGTTGGGAAGAACTGACTTCCAAAATAATGGATGCAGCCGGAACATCCCAATCTTGATGTGCTAGTGTGTCCAGCAAAATCGAAAGCAGACATGGCCAATCCCAGTTGTTCTCCGAAATTTGTAATCTTCCGTTGCGACAATATTGTTTCCAAACCGCAGGTACATTTTGGTCCATCCCGTTGGGAATCACATCATGAGTGCCCGACTGCTTCGATTGTTCCGGTGGGCATTTTTCCGACTTACCCTGTGGCCTAAAATCGACAGCTAATTTGCAACGCAATCGATGCAGAGCGACCTTCCGGTTTTCTCCTTGCGTTCGGGCTTCGCTTGCGCGAGCAATATCTTTGGTCGGCAGAAACTCGACTGACGCACATGTTTCAACTTTGTTTCGGTTTTGGCCGCCAGGGCCGCTCGCGCGGGAAAAGGTCCAGCGACACTTTGCTTGAAGGTCCTGTTCGCTCCATCGACAGGGATGAAGGCCGTTAGGATCTTGTCGCGGTGCATCGCTCTTCTGCTGGCTTTCCGTCACGGATTCACCTCAGAGAATGTCATGAGGGAGCCAAACGGCTCAAGCATCGGTCGATCCGTGTCAGCGATTCCGTCTTGCCCAAAAGCTCAAGGTAATCGAAAACACCCAGGCCGTTGGACTTTCCAGTTAAAGCGATCCGGAGTGCGTTGATGCACGTACCAAGCTTCCATCCTTCGCGTTCGACCAACCCCTTCAAAAAGGGTTCAAGCGACACGGCCGTAAACTCGGTTGCTGTTTCCAGTTCCCCACGAAGCGACGTGAGTGCGCTGATCGCTGCGGGATCGGATGCCAACCGCTTTTGAAAAAGCACCTCGTCCATAGGAAGCTCGGCAGCAGCAACAAACAGTTCATCGAATTGCAAGATATCACCAGCGACCTTGATCCGATCTCCGGCTGCTTGAACCATTTTCGAAAGTCGGTCTGCCGTGTCGCACGGCGGTGGATCAGCGATGTACCCCGCTTTTTGAAGAAAGGGTAAAACCATTGCCACCTTCTTCTTCAGATCCAGCTGGTTCATCCATCGCGACTGAAAAGCGACCAGTTTCTGAGGGTCGAAGGAAGCGGGTGACTTATTGACTCTCTCGAGCGAAAAATTCTTAACAGCATCTTCGAGCGAAAAATGCTCGGTGCTATCATCCAGTGACCACCCAAGCAATAGCAGGTAGTTGAGGATCGCTGCGGGAAGGAACCCGGTCTCGCGATAGAAATCGACAACGACCGGATTGAACGTTTCTTTGGTGACTTGGATCTTCGCTCGCGATGCAATCGTGTCCCCTAACTGGCAAAGTGCCGCGAAGTCTTTCTGCTTGAGGTACTTGTCTAGCTTTCGTTTGCTTAGCTTTGCGGTCCCCCCGGGCTCGGCCACGTACGGCAGGTGGGCAAACACAGGAAGAGGATAACCCAGGCTTTGCGCGATAAAGATTTGTCGTGGTGTATTC
>JBIKLJ010000089.1:0-19960 GCA_044359895.1 Pirellula sp. | reverse complement strand
AGAAAAGCTGCGACGGGACATCGTCAAAACGGAATGGAAAAGAAGCGAAACCCCCGCAATCCAGAACTCGATAGCTTTTCGAGCCAAGCTCCAACAAATCCAGCGTCAAGGCGATTCAGAAACGCAATCAGCCAAGCTCCAAACAGAATGCGATCGTTTGTCGACCGAGCTTGAGATCGAGATACAGCGATTACCGCTTTGGAACGGAACCGCCGAGTCGCTCGCCGCTTTGGCAATTCCAACGATGACCACGGTCGAGCGATTTGAAAAGGAATGGATGGAGCTGGAGTCCGAAATCAAAGCAATCCGCCAACGGAAATCGGATGCGAGCAAGCAACACAGCGCCTTCACCCGCGAGCTTGCGAATCTGGAGTCCAACCAATCGATCCCCTCACCGATGCAGCTAGCAGAAAAACGATTAACCAGGGACGGTGGTTGGAAACTAATTCGTAGCGAGTGGCTGGAAGGAAAAACCTACGAACTGGAACGTACGAATTTTTTAGCACCGTTCTCCAGCACGAATCATCTGGCCGACGCTTTTGAACAAAGCATGGTCGACGCAGACAGCATCGCAGACCAACTGCTCACCGACGCTGAACGTGTTGCGAACAAGTCCCGAATCCTGCTGGACTTGAAACAGCAAAACGACCAAATAGAAGAAGTCGAACGGGAACTTGCCTTCGTTTTGGAAAGTCAACAACAACTGGAGGCGAGTTGGAATCTGCTTTGGCAAACGCACCAATTAACGCCTTTGTCACCGCGTGAAATGCGATCCTGGATCCTCAGCGTCAACGGGATTGTAGAACGAGTCGTCAATCTCAAGGCCAAGCGAAAAGAATTAGACGCTTTGCAACAGAAGATCGACTCATGCCAAAAGGATTTGCGCCAAGAACTGAGCGGAGTAGGTGTTCCCTTGCCGTCGACGCCATTAACACTTCAAGAAATGCTCGAGATCGCGCTGCAAACGGAAAAAGACCTTCAAGCGATTGAGAAGAAACAAACGCTCTACGCAGACGCGATCGCAAAAGCAAAGGCAGATGCAGAAGATGCCGAAGTCGCACTCGCGAAGGCAAAATTGGCGATGGATGCATGGAAGTTAGAATGGGCAACGGAAATGCAACGACTTCAACTTGAACCCAACGCTCTACCCAACCAAGTGAACGAAGTACTCAGCTCAAACCAAGATTTGTTCGAGAAAGTCAAGGAAGTACGCCAGTTTCAAAAACGCAATGAAGGCATCGAGCGAGATGCCAAACAGTTTGTTGCGGACGCTCAACAGATCGCTTCCCTCGTTTCGCAGAATTTGAGCACGCTGCCTATTGAGGACCTCATCGCAAACTTAACGTCCGAACTCGAACAATCGCGAAGCCGTATATCCGTTCGCAATCAATTGGAACAACAAAGAAAGTCCGCAATCACCAGCCTTCAAACAGCAGAGCAATCGTATCAAGAGATTTCCGAACAAGTTGGGAAATTGTGTCTCTTTGCTGGCTGCAGCCAACACGAAGATTTGCAGAAGGCTGCTGAATTGTCGCGTCAACGCCGTGACGCCTCGGGCAAAATGGAACTGCTCGAAGTGCAGATCCTGAAGAACGCCGGCAACAAAAGCATGGAAGAATTTCTTGAAGAGGTGGACAACGAAGCAGCAAATCTTGATTCCCTCGCGCCAGGCATCGAGCACTTGGAACGCGAAATCCATCAATTGCGAGACGCTCGTGACGAAGCGTTGAAGGCGATCGAACGCGAAGCCAATGCACTGGACGCTTTGAACAAGAACGATCAGGCCAACAACTTGGCAACGGAGTGCGAGAGCATCGCAGCCACGATCGAAGACCAATTTCGCGAATTGGCCGTCCTGAGGACCTGCGCTGTTGTATTGGCTGCCGGGGTAGAACGCTTTCGTGAAAAGAATCAAGACCCAGTGCTGCTGGCCGCCGCTTCCCATTTTCAAGCGATGACTTGTGGAGCTTTCTCAGGTCTTCGAGTTGATTTAGACGATCAAGGTGCCGCCATTTTGGTAGGCATACGTTCTCAGTCCAGCGAATCAGTGCATGTCTCGCAAATGAGTGACGGAACGTGTGACCAGCTTTACCTGGCTCTGCGATTGGCCAGCTTAGAATCTTGGCTCGAGCGGCACGAACCGATTCCCTTCATCGTTGACGACATCTTGCTGAATTTTGATAACGCACGAGCATTGGCCACGTTGGAGCGATTGGTGAAGCTTTCAACGAAAACCCAAGTCATTTTTTTCACGCATCATCACCATCTCGTCGAACTAGCCAAACATCACCTTGCTGCCGACAAGATGGTTGTGCATGAACTGTTGCCGGCCCAGCTTTGATCGAAACATACCCGCTGGTCATTCAAGTTTAACCTTCTTCAGGCTTGCCCATCCTTTACGCGAGGTGCACCAAGGATACATTGTGTATAAAGGATTGTCGGAGCCTCAGATATTCACGTCTTGTAGCCACTTGGAGAAAATTGAGCATGCTGTTTACCTCTTTGGACCTTGAATCGCACGGTAAGCAGCAAGGATTTATGCAGGTTCCCTACTCGCATAATCTTGGCGGCTGGGCGAATGTTATGATCCCGATCACGGTGATTGCGAATGGCGATGGGCCGACCGTATTGGTGCTTGGGGGGAATCATGGCGACGAGTATCAAGGACAAATTGCTGCGATGAAGCTTGCTAGGGAACTGACTCCCGAAATGATTAAAGGCAGGATTATCCTGATTCCATCGCTCAACTTCCCTGCGGCTCGTGCGGCAACGCGATTGTCACCGCTCGATGGAATGAATATGAATCGGGCGTTTCCTGGTCAACCAGAAGGATCGGTCACAAGCCAAATCGCGCATTATTTAACCACCGTGCTTTTTCCGATCAGCGACGTCATTATCGACATCCATTCGGGAGGGCGCAGCATGGATTTTGTTCCGTGCTCGCATATGCATCTTGTGCCCGACAAAGAGCAACGCAAAAAAATGCTGGGCGCCATGTTGGCGTGGAATACCGACTTCTCCTTTCTCTATGCCGATATCGCTGGTTCGGGGTTACTGCCGGTCGAGGCGGAGAATCAGGGGAAACTAGTTGTTACGACCGAACTTGGGGGTGGCGAAGGCGTGCCTGCTAGCGTTCATCGCATTGCCCAATCAGGGCTTCGCAATGTTTTGATCCACGTAGGTTTGCTTCAAGGTGTCGAACAAACACGGGCAAGTTTAGGGAAGCCGCCCGCGATCCTCGTTCAAGCGCTGGATCGTAACGACTACTTGTTGGCTCCGGAATCAGGCATCTTTGAAATCGCAGTCGATCTAGGTCAAATGGTCCAGGTCGGTGACTGTATCGGAGCCATTCATCATTTGGAACGACCCGATCGAGCTCCAGAATCCATTGTCGCGAGAAGTTCAGGCTATTTGATAACGGCACGCGTTCCGTGTTTGACTCAGCAAGGTGACTGTGTCGCCGTGATCGCTAGGCAGGTAGGGATCGACGAGGTCCTTTCCGCATGACGACTCAAGCCGCCTCGAACCTTCCCAATACCGATTCGAGTCCGTCTGCCAATTCAAATCCCCCATCGGCGTCGTTCGAAGCCATGCTGCTTCTGGGGTTCATGTGGTTCGCGTATTTTCTGAACTATTGCGACCGGCAAGCAGTGTTCGCCATGTTTCCATCGCTGAAGTCGGACCTTGGGATGACGGACCAACAACTGGGACTGACGGGGGCTTATTTTCTTTGGGTGTATGCTCTGGGCTGCCCGATCGCAGGTCTTATTGGCGACCGAGTTTCGAAACGTATCTTAGTTGTTCTGAGCTTAATCATCTGGAGTTTGGTGACCGTCGCCACGGGACTGGCTCGCTCTGGGGTGGAGCTGCTGTGGCTTCGCGCCGCGATGGGGATCTCGGAATCCCTTTTTATGCCGACCGCAATCGCGTTGACTGCCAGCGCGTTTGCGCCCGAATTGCGGTCGCGAACCATCGCCATTTTAACTACCGCACAAATCGCTGGGACCGTAGCAGGAAGCTGGTTTGGGGGTTGGATGGCGGACCTGGGGGCATGGCGAACCGCGTTCTTCGCGCTCGGTGGAGTTGGCTTGGTATACGCATTCCCTTATTTTTGGTTCTTAAGCTCCTTCAAAACAAAAAGCTGCACGGACAAACAGGAGTCAACAGCACCTAAGGTGGGTGCTCTAGGTTGCTTGATGGCTATCATCTCCATTCCAACCTACCAAATTCTTTGCGTGATTTTCCCTGTTTTTGTTTTTGGTTTGTGGTTGTTGTATGGCTGGCTTCCGACGTTTTTGCACGACAAGTTCCAACTGAGTCAATCGGAAGCAGCCTTCAACGCGACGTTGTACCTTCAAGGGAGCACGGCAGTTGGTTTGCTTAGCGGAGGTTGGCTGGCAGATCGGCTTTTGCGGGTAACGCATGCGTCGCGATACTATTTGATGCTTGCGAGTTTGATTCTGTGCGCACCCTGTTTGCATGCGATCGGCAATTGCGAAACCTTGGTTCAATTGCGATTGGCTGCGATGGCTTTTGGTTTGTTCAGCGGCCTGTTGATGGGAAATATTTTTCCATCTGCGTTCGAGGTCGTGCCGGCTCCGTATCGAGCGACAGCGGTTGGGGTGCTCAATTTGTGCGGCGGACTTGTGTCTGGTTTTGCAACGCTCTTTGGTGGGCTGTGGAAATCGACGCTTGGGATCGACCGATTGCTAACGCTGACTGGCGGTGCCTACTTTGCAGCCGGCCTTTTGCTGCTAGTCTGTATTTTGAAATTGTTTCCTCGCGATGTGCTGAAGCAGTCATCCTAAACTGTATCCCAACGAATTCAACGAATAGTAAAGTAAGGAATTATGAAGATCGATTCGGTCGATTTCTTTTATCTGTCGATGCCTCAGGTCTTGGACATCGGCGATGGCAGCCAAGATGCTTTGCTGGTCCGAGTTGCGGCAGGCGAGCATGTCGGTTGGGGGGAATGCGAAGCAGCTCCTTTGGTATCGATCGCCAGCTTGATCTGTCCGATGTCGCATAGTGCTTGCAAGCCTGTGATCGCTTCGGTGCTTGGTCAAGAACTCAACGACGTTCGAGATGTTCGTCGCATTGGGGACTTGGTTCGAGCCAACAGTTTGGATTTACTTCAAGCGGATCATACTCTTTCCGGCATTGATATCGCCCTCTGGGACTTGCTGGGGCGTCGACGGAACGAACCCGTGTGGAAGCTGTTGGGCTATAAGTCTTCGTTTCCAAAAACTCCCTATGCATCCGTGTTGTTTGGCGATACGGCACAAGACACACTTGCGAAAGCAAAGGCGATTGCAGCTCAAGGTTTTCGAGCGGCCAAGTTTGGTTGGGGGCCATTTGGATTGTCGACGGTAGAGAACGATTGCGACCAACTTGCCGCTGCGCGAGAAGGGCTTGGTGAAGAAGGAATTCTTCTGATCGACGCAGGGACCGTGTGGAACGCGGACCTCGCAGCTGCTCGGCTACGATTGAACATGCTCAAAGAAGTTCGAGCAACTTGGCTGGAGGAGCCGTTCGTTTCCGGCGCCTTATCGGAGTATCAAGCTCTTTCTAAAGAAAGCGGCGCCGTGGGAATGGCGGGAGGCGAGGGCTGCCACAACTTTCATATGGCAAAACACATGGTCGATTATGCGGGACTCAAGTACGTTCAAATTGATGCGGGGCGGATTGGTGGTATCACCGTCGCCAAGGACGTGGCGGACTATGCGGCGGCCAAAGAAGTGTTATACGTAAATCATACGTTCACTTCGAATCTTGCATTGTCAGCATCCTTGCAGCCCTATGCGGGGCTGGAGTCGCATACGATATGTGAGTTCCCGACGGAACTGAAATCGCTGGCGAGAGCCATGACAAAAAACCATATTACCCCGGACGAAAATGGCCTGTTGCATGTTCCCGATGCACCAGGGCTGGGCATTGAGCCGGACTTGCAGGGCATCGCGCCTTACTTGGTCGATGTTCAAATCCAAGTCCGCGGTGAAACCTTATACCGCACGCCCCCGCTTCGCTAAAATCCTTCGCTCACCCCCGCCGCACCCGCCCAAGCGACGGTCGGGCTCGCCCCGACACATCGCAACAGGTTTGGTGCGCTAGAAATCGCGCACGCCACGCGCACCCGCTCAAGCGACGGTCGGGCTTGTCCCGAATGTCGCAATAGGTTTGGTGTGCTAATTGCCCGATCGAGCAAACCAAATCCTCGGAAACAGGAAGCCTAAGATCGACTCCAACGAAGTATTTCTTAAACGCAGAGATCGCAGAGATCGCAGAGGAAAGAAGGAGTCTGTAGTCGTCTTGTATGTGCGTCCTCCGCCTCTCTGCGTTTCCAAATAGCCAGAAGAGTCGCAACGAAATGACCTCCAACTAATTCGTCATCTCCTGGCAATGACTGAAGCGGATTGCATGAGGGCGAGAAGGTGGTAGGAACCGTTCATTGTGACGAGTCAACATCAAGAGTGGAGTGTCCCCCGAAAGGACGCGTGGATCAGCCTCTACGAAACGATCATTGACGGGATGACACGCGGCCAGCGGATACCTAATTTCAACAGCAGCTAACGCCGAATCGACTTCGAACAAGAATCGATTCCACCCCTGCGGTACTCGACACTTGCCAATGGCGGGTGCATTAACGCTTGGCCATCATCGAAAAAAGCACAATCCAACGGTGAAAATCAGCAGGATTCGAAGCCCATTCGCGCGCTGGCCCACGAAGAACAAGCCCTAGCAAGAAAAAATCCAAGTAAATTACAGCTGAACGTGAATCGCTGCTTGACTGCCACTACTCCTCTACTTTATGGTTTTGATTCTAGGCGGCGTTCCTAAAATCCTGACATGTCACGCGATCAATAGTTTTTGCATGAGAGTTAGTATTCAAATTTGGTTTGTTTTCGCTTTCCTGTTTTTGACCAGTATTCTCGAAGCTCAATACTCAGGGGGGGCAGGAGGCTCGGGATCTAGCGGAACCGGGAGCGGAGGCTCAGGTGGATCAAGTAGCAACGCAGGCGCACAGGCGTGGCCGTCAAATCCGACCGTTCGTTATCCAGTAGATTTTCCTCCGAGAGTTAACGGCGTAAGTCCGCCCGCTGGTGTCACATGGTCTGGAACATTGGAAGAGACCTTCGTTGCAGTTTACATTGCTCCAAACGGGGATAAAATCGAGTACAGATGGCTTGAGAAATCGGAGCAAATTGCAACTTCATCCGTGGAAACTACGTCAACTGCATTAGATTTTGAGCGTCAACAGGTAAGGCGGGAGTTTAGAAATCACCCCCAAAAAGGCTATCGCGGCTCAAATATTAATGGGTTTAAAGCGAAGAGATTGACCAAGACTAAATCTTGGCGAACTGGGAACAAAAAAATAATTGAAGATGCGGTCGAAGATCGAACCGACAAATACACGAATCTAACGATTTTAGGAGATCAAGTGGCAGTCCTAGCCACATCCGAAAAATCGGCATCGATTGTGACAACGATGGGAGCTGACTTTAGCCGATCAATAAACTCTCACGTATCGAAGGAACCTTGCGAAGAATTCCCCGAAGTCCCGGATGTGGACGAGAGCTTCTCTATTGATTTATCGGTGGCGTTTGGGTCGTCGTGGGCATTGTCGAGATATTTCAAATGTGTGGTTCCCGACACACCAGCTGTCGACATCAGGGAACGAGGAATTTTCCCAAGTTCTGGTGGTACGGGTAGTCTTTCTTTCGGAGCTTTCGATACTACGAGAAGCATTTCAAACAATCCTCAGTTTGGAGGGGGATTTATTATTGGGCTTAGCGTATTGGACCCCTCGGAACAGTATCGAAACATCTATTTTTATGTGAACATCGGAGACTACGTTATTTGGAATCCGCCTCCTTTTTTTTGATTGTTGCGAAGTGATCTTCGTTCAAAACCAGGATTTCGTTATGCGAATTTACTGATTCGCACCCGCAAAAGCTTCGCTTTTTGAGGAATTGAAATGAGACAGTACTTTGTTTTGATGTGCCTGTTCCTTTGTATGGAGTTGAACAACTTTTCCAAGTTGATTTCGCAGGATTCTGTAATACGGGTTAATCAGGAAATAGTTGCTGGAGCTACGTTGTCCTCGATCTTTGGCAGGGAGGCTTTGCGAGAAATCGCTGGTTTCGAAAGATGGCAGATATTGCTAAACATCAATCCATCCGATCTAGAAGCGTTAAAGTCTCTAAATCATGGCAACGAAGTTGAAAATCGACTTAGAGAGATCGCGAAAACAAAAGGATTTGCTGATTCTATTGAGCGTGACCGACTTCGCGAACGGTTATTCAGAGAAAAGCTAACAGACATTCTCGATCCCAATCAGTTGTCGTTGAGGAGGATCCACTATCTCCGGGAGTCGATGGGTAGCCCGATTAGGCTGTTCTATCCTGATTCGACACTTCTTCTTGAACTTGGAATGTCGCAAGAGCAATTCAATCAAGTTAGAATCACTGCAATTCAAAAGGGGGCTGAGATCAAGAAAAAGTGGAATGACCTTGTTGAGGAGTCTTTGCGCACTGTAAAGGCCAAACTCGCGCAAGATAAAGCATTACGACTTTCTCGCTTGGTCGGAACAGCTTTTAATTCCAATCCGAGAAGCGAGGCATCTTGGCAACAAATTCAAATTCTTCAAGAATCAGGTCCAAAGGAGCAGCTTTTTGAAGCCAGATATGTAGCTCTTGATGAAGATCTAAAGTTGTCTCGCCCCCAAATACAGGAATTGAGTCGGCTCGTTAGTGCGGAGCAGAAAAACTTTGTTCGAGACCGCACTTCGGAGATTTCCGCTGATCTAGATCGCGTTCTTTCGAAAGAACAAAGGGCTTCTATTGTTGTCGCAATCCAGAGAGAAAGATTGAAGGAAGACTTTGGGATAGTAACGTCCCCAGAAGTATTGAGATACCTTGGGATCAACAAGGAAGAACTTGAGATATTGCAATCCATTGTTTTGGAAGCATCCAAGGAAATAAAGAAATTTCGAATTGACAAGGAAATGGAGTTAGTGAAGCAGGAATTGAGCGTGATGCCGCAAGAATTTCAAGACAAGTTGATGGAACTGATCGGCGATGTTTGGTAGACATTAAATCGACGAAACGATTTGCCGGTCAACAAAGTCGGGAATGCGATAGGCAGTCATGTTCGCGTACCAGTTCCCTTCGGGATAGACCACTAGAATGAGTCCTTGCATACAGATTCGCAAACAGCCGGTTTTTGTGCGGTAACAGGCTGATGGGCCCTCCGAAAGGGACAAGTTCTTCTCCTTCAAATCATTTTTGAGCGCCGTCCATGCTGCTTCGCCTTGTTCTTTGGAACAGCAGCTTTCGCCGACGCACAGAAAAATGTGCCGCGTGTAGGATCCTGTTTTGACTTGAAGCGCTGCCTCGGTTGGGGTGCTCATGATTTCTCGGCGAGTTCGCTGCGTTACCATTCGAATTCACCATTTGAACCGAATCCTACGACAGAATCCCAATGTTTTACCCGCGGAGCCGCTTTCTCGGAAGCCTTGGGGGAAACGGATTAGGCAGCTCGCTTCTGCTGCTCTTCAGCCTCTTGGTCAACAGCAGCTTCGGCGGCCGACGCTGCCTTACGTTTCCGGATTATTTCGCGAAGCTCGTTGATGCGTTTCCGCTTTTTCGATTCGATCTGTTGACGCTTCACATGTTCGATCAACAACCCCTGCAAGTGCTCGCGCAAACGTTTCGCAAGGGACATCAAGCATCTCATTGCAATGTAGATCGCAAGGGCCTGAATGATCCATCGCAACGTCTGCTCGCAAACAACATGATCTCTTACGCGGCCTTTCGCTTGAGGTCACTCGCAAGAAGATGACGCAGACGATCGAACTCTTCCACACTGGTAAAGTGGATGGTAATCTTGTCGCAGCCACGGCTAGTCTGGCGTAAGCGTACATAGGGCATGGTGACTTTGTTCCGACCCGACCAGCGATTGCGTTGTAGGTTTCTTGCGTTGTTGTTTCTTCACCAAGCAAACGCAAGGAACTATTTATTATGCCGCGTACGACCGACCCGGCCAAGATTCAGCTTTGGCAGTCCCGATTCAAACAATTCGAGAATAGCAAGCTTTCCATCGAGCGGTACTGCGTTTCCGTAAATTGCTGCCTGGCTACGTTTTACTACTGGAAGCGAAAGCTTGCGGGCTCATCTCAAAAATCGGTAGTCGCGAGGGCCAAAAACAAAGGCTCCCGTACGCAATCCTTTGTCCCAGTGCTGGTAAGGAAAAGTCAGTCGCAATCCGTAATCGTTTTGCTCAGTGATGGCACCAAGATCGAATTGCAATGCGATGCTATCAGTGCACTCAATGCCGTGTTACAAGACGCGAAGAGAGCGAGCTGATGCTTAGCCTCGCCCCCTCGGTTCGAATCTATCTTCACGCCAAGCCGATCGACATGCGAAAGAGCTTTGATGGCCTCTTCGGTATCATCAAAAACGAGTTCAGTATGGACGTTCGCGATGGCGGACTCTTTCTGTTTATTAACCTACGTCGCAATCGCGTCAAGCTCTTGTACTGGGATACTGATGGACTCGTAATTTGGATGAAGCGTTTGGAACGCGGGAGCCTGCAGCATCCTCAGCCCAAGGTCGATGCTAAGCATGTTGTCATGGATTCATCGGAGCTCAACCTGCTTCTTTCGGGCATTGAACTCTCGAGCGTAAAGCGACGCAAACGCTACGTTGCACCGAACTTAGAAGTACCTTCGAAGGGCAGTCAAAAATGATCGCAACTTTCCGGATATTTTTATGTATTAATCTTGCTTGCACCACTTGCGCTTTTGATACGTCGCGCTATAGTACTCACATGCCAACGGAGAAAGACCTACCTACCGAACTGAACACATGTCACGAGGTCATTCTCGTGCAATCCGCTGCGATAAAGGACCTGTCCAAAGAGCGAGACAAGCTCAAGGGAGCGGTCGAAGAGTTGCACGCTGCGTTCAAGAAATTGCTCGCTGGCAACCGTCGCGAGAAGTTCATCAATCCCGACCAGCAGCTACTCGAGTTCCCCGACGACAAAGAGCTACAAGCTGCACTCGAAGCCGCCAAACGAGAGGCAGAGAAAGAAGTCGAGACGATTACCTTCACTCGCGACAAGCAGAAGAAGGAGGTGAAGCCACGTTCCGATTCTTTCCCAGCTCACTTGCGTCGCGAAGAGACAGTGAAGCCTCTATCGGAGGACGATCAAAAGCTTGCTGATTCCGGTCACGAAGTGTTTCGTCAACTAATCCAAGAGGTGCTCTGTTACAAACGCCCAGAATTGTTTGTGCAGGCGTACTTTCAGTTGATGCTTAAAGTAGCTCAAGCTGAAAACACCAAAGAAACGATTGAAAAACTGCGAACTGAGATTCCAGCAGGGCTTGGAGAAAAGGGCCGCTATGGTGCAAGCGTTGCTGCTGCGATCGCGTGTGGCAAGTTCGAACTGCATATCCCGTACTATCGCCTTCAAGATATCTTTGCATCTAGCGGTTGGACACCGAGTCGTTCGACGCTCGATTACTTAATGGACTTGACAACCGAAGCGGTTCAAGAGCTTCCGCTTCTTATGAAACGCCGTGTGCTTCAAGCGCATTGCATTGGCATGGACGATACGGGTGTTAAGTTGATCATGCCCAAAGAGATACCTGAGATAGTCCAGGGCGATCTCCGAACGCAGCGACTTGTCGAGAAGATGCTTGAGGCCAAGAAAGAAGGTAAGACGAGCCTTGACGCCAAGATGTGGGCTTACTCCGGTAGCGAAGATCAACCGTATGACATTTTTGACTTCCGAGTGTCGCGTCATCGCGATGGTCCGGCCGAATTGTTGGCCGGTTACTCTGGGCACGTGATGGCAGACTGTTACTCGGGCAATTTAAGCGTAGTTCTTGATCCGAAGGCTTCGATGATTCGAATGGCTTGCTGGGCACATGCGCGACGCAAGATCTTCGAAGGCAAAGATAACGACCGGACTGCCTCAGCGCTTCCGCTGGCGCTCATTGGTCAATTGTATGACATCGAACGATTGGCGATGGACTGGCCCAACAAGAAACGAACGACGATACGTCAAAGCGATTCAAGATTAATCTTGGATCGATTGCGGACGTGGCTTGACGGAACGATAGCCAAGCGCATCCTTCCGGCGAGCAAGCTTGGCCAAGCAGTTCAGTACATTCGGAATCATTGGGATGCACTGTGGGTGTATACCAATGATGGCCGTCTCCCCGTGGACAATAATTGGGTAGAGCGTCTCATGAAGCGGATCGCAATTGGCAGGAAAAACTGGCTTTTCGTCGGATCGGTCCGGGCAGGCATGCGTAATGCAGACATCATGACGCTGGTGGCTAGCGCACATCGCCATGACCTCGACGTACAAATGTATCTTGAGGACGTGATAACACACCTGAACCGAGGGACCGCAAAGCCAGAACAACTGCTTCCGGATGTCTGGAAGGCGAGCCACCCAGAAGCGATTCGAACCTATCGAGAAGAAGAGCGACGAGACAAAGCCGAGCTAGCAAGGCTGCGAACAGCATCCCGAATCTCGCAGTCTTAGGCTTAGGGTCGGCTCAAATTACCGGCCACCGTAGCCAAAAATCCGGATCGATGGCTCTGTACGCTTACATAGAGGCGATTTTCGATTTGTGCGCCGGTCTTAGCAGCTTTGTGGTAGTCCTCTACGATCGGACGCTGTTCATATCTTCCTAAAGCTCGCCAGCAATCTTCACGTGAATGCATGGGCTCTTCGGTATACAGTATCCAGTGAAGGGACTCTTGTCCTTGTGGTGGATCGATCTCTCGTGCTTGCACCACTCCCATTCTTATCCATTTCGGCCCATTCTTTTTGACCCATTTGCTGACTGCTGTCGGACGCGGCATCCATATGTTGGTGCAGCTAATCTCAACGTGTGCTTGACGCGCAACTTGTTTGTTATTTCCATTCACGGTTAGTTCATAGGCGCCAATTGCAGGAAGAGTTCCCAGTAGATCACTCAATGGCATCGTTTCCGACGATTTTGGCCCATCGGCTTGGAGATCGTCGGCTCGATGGATCACACGGTGCTTATGCTGGACACGTACTATCCAACCTGCTTTAAGCAGGCTCGTATGACAGAAAAATTCAAAGTCATCAGCCGCACGATCGCAAACATGGATGATTCGAGCGTCAGGGTGAGGCTTTCCAACTTGATCAACGATCCGTCCCCATACTTCGGATTCCCTTTTGCGTTTCTTGCGTTGAATGGATCCCTCGCCTTTAGGCGCTTTGATACGATAAAAAATCTCTTGAGCGGCCAGCCCAGCAATCTCACCTGTATCATCTGACACCAACAGTGATGAATGAAGGAAGAAGCCTTGCCCCACTCCATCACCAACTGGTTTGAGCCCAGTAATCTTTCGCTTTAGCGAGAAGGACAACTCTGTGGTGTCGCAGATCGACAACCAAACTCCTGAGTTAGCGTTGGCACGGGTTCTTTCGCAGTGCGGCCTAACAATCTCTTCATAGGAAACTTTTTCGTTATCCATGAATCGATAAGCTGCTTTGCAGCTTTTCCATCCTTGAGTTTGATGCGGTGTGGAATCGTCCGGTCGGACCAAGACAGATTCGGCATAAGCCACCAGCCGATCCGTTAAACGCTTGTCGTTAAAGTTACAGCCGCCGAAGTTAGCTTCCGCCCATTTCCCAGGATCAAGAACGTAACTGTCCATTCAATGCCACCGTCCGTGTCAAAAATAAAATTCATACTCAACCTCCTGTGAGTTCAAACCTCTATCCGGCTCCCTGAGTTATGGGCGGTACAAAGCAAGAAACGGACCAATGGTCTCCGAACTAAGTTAACCAAGCAAAAACAACGGTTTGCCTCAAGAGTTGTGTAATTTCTTCACAACTTTGTAAAGATTGCCTGTCGACTTATGGGTAATTCTGAGGCCCTTCTCCCCCGGAGTACCGGTGGAGAAGGGGGCGGGGTAAAGCGGGCGTCGCTTCGGCGCAACGACTTGTCTTACGCGACGTTTCTTATTGTTTAAGAGCACCCAAGACTATTTCTTCGCTTCCCTCGCCCCTGGTATCTGGGGAGTAGGGCTTGCAGATATAGTCGTTTAACAGCAATACCGTTCAATCAATCGTTTAACAGTCAGCCGAAGGCGTACTTACTGCCATTCACGTACGCCTACGGCTGACTGTTAAACGAAATGCATTTGGAAAAGTTTCAAATCAACAAGCCCAGTACCGTTAGCGGAACTTGAATCTAGGTGCCAGGTATCTACCTTTCTTTCCCTGTTTGATTGCGAGCGTCGATTGCAATCGATATCATTACGTCGCTTCGGTGGTGGATAGAGCACTGGTGGGAACCAACTCGAGTGCCACTGGAGCCATATCAAGCTTTTTCACCCACTGATTTTGCGGACGACCTAAAACAAGATGATTCCAATCGACCGTCGTGCCGCCCTCAAAATTGCAATCGCAGCAACTGCGGGTTCTGTTGTTTTTCCCGATCTTGACCTGGCGGCACAAGAATCCACACAGCCCTTCGGAACTGAATTCCCGAACTTAGAATCGCTAACGACCGGCCAGTGGTGGAAGCGAGGGCAGAGCACACAAGACACCCAAGTCAAACGCGGAGGAGCTTCCCAGGCTCCTTCCATGGATGTTCCTCGCGATCAAGTTGTTGTGTTTGCCTACTACTTGCATCATGCGGGAGTTCTTAAGCTGAGCGCGCAGCTGTATCCATTGAAACCCGGCGAGTCTCGCGAAGTTTATCTGGAATTCATGCGTGAAGGAAAATGGGAACAAGCGGCAACAACCCAAGTTCTCTACCCAGGCTGGGATGCTCATTTTCGAATCGAAGGTTGGGATGCTTCGGTGAATGTTCCGTACCGTGTGCATCATGGCCAGAATGCTACCTTCGAAGGACTGATTCGACGCGATCCCATCGACAAGAACGAAATTTTTGTCGCCAGTCTTTCATGCAATTCAAGCAAAACAATCGGCGAGCGAACGGAGATCATCAACAACCTAAAAGTTCACGATCCAGATCTGCTCTTTTTTAGCGGCGACCAGACCTACCGCCATACGGAGCACACCGCAGGCTGGATCGAGTTTGGATTGCAGTTTCGTGAGATCATTCGCGATCGCCCTACGATTTGTATTCCCGACGACCATGATGTCGGACACGGGAATTTATGGGGCGAGAACGGAAAGCGGTCGACGACACCAGGTGATGACGATGGTGGATACCGCTATCCGGTAGCCTATGTCAATCAAGTACAGCGACAACAATCCTGGCATTTGCCTGACGCTGTCGATCCCTTGCCAATCGATCGCGATATCCAGGTTTACTTTACGCGATTGAAGCTGGGCGGTGTCGATTTCGCGATCCTGGAAGATCGCAAATTCAAAACCGGTCCCGCCAATAAGATTCCTCGCATGGGCCCGCGTCCCGATCATATCAACGATCCAAACTATGATCCGAAAACGGTCGATATGCCGGGCTTGCAACTGCTTGGAGAGAGACAAGAAAAGTTCTTGCGAGACTGGACACAGGATTGGGCGGGAGCATGGACGAAGGTGGTTTTATCGCAAACAGCCTTTTGTGGGGCTGTTCACATGCACGGCAAACGGGATGGCCGATTACTTGCCGATCTGGATTGCAATGGTTGGCCACAAACACCTCGCAATCGTGCGCTTGAATTGATACGTCAAGCCTGGGCCTTGCATCTTTGCGGCGATCAGCACTTGGCGGTTGTGGTCAAGCATGGCATCGACGAATTCGGAGACGGGCCTTACAGCTTTACCAGTCCAGCACTGGTCAACACGATCTATGGCCGCTGGTGGCACCCGCTGGATGAAAAGCCAGGCCCCAATCCTGTACCCAACAGTCCATTGCCATGGACGGGGGATTTTCGCGACGGACTTGGCAATCGTATCAGCATGATGGCGTATGCCAATCCAGAGAACATTCAAGACGAAAAGAAGCGAGCAGACGGTTACGGCATCGCCCGTTTCAACAAAATGAAACGTACTATCACGTTGGAATGCTGGCCAAGGTTCAGCGATGCCAAACTGGGTGACCAACAACAATTTCCAGGTTGGCCAATCACGGTTGCGATGGAGGCCAACGATGGGCGAAAAGCAACAGGTTGGCTGCCAGAGCTGCTGATCGAAGGCGTTGTCGATCCGGTGATTCAAGTCATCGACCAATCGAACAGTGACATCCTGTACACCGTCCGAGTTGACGGTGCTAGCTTTCGTCCCCGTGTCTACTCGAATGGGCCATTTACGGTAAAGCTAGGTCGGGATCGAGCCGACCAGGTTACGCTTATCAATCTCGTTCCCCAAGCAAAATCGGACTCCGGCCAAAAAACCGTGCGTCTTTCCCCGTAGTGGAACTGGCTACAGATCCCTCCCACCCCTAGCGGATCTGGCCACAGATCCTAACCTACCAAGCTTCTTCTTAACTTTACTGGCAATCGTCGTCTTGTTTCGGAGATTGACTGAGCGGTATAATGGATCTCAGATTGGTTGCTAAGTCACAGCTGGAAAACGGTCAGATTTTCCAAACCCGATTCGTCCAATCAACATGCAAAACGATTCTCTCCTGAAAAGCAAAACAAGAAGATGAACATCAACAAGCATACCGCTACTTGGGCCGCCGTTTTGACCGGACTCTCTGCACTTCTGCTTGCCGGAATCGCATCCATCGGGATTGCCCAACGCCCAGGTGAAAAAGAAAAAAAATCTAAAACAGCACTCGCGGAAAAAACAAAAGTGAAAACGGAAAAAGCAATTTTGGCAGGTGGTTGTTTCTGGGGCATGGAAGATCTATTCCGCAAACAACCTGGTATCGTCTCGACGCGTGTAGGCTATTCAGGCGGCGACGTGAAAAATGCGACCTATCGCAACCACGGAACCCATGCGGAAGCGATTGAAGTGATTTTCGATCCGAGCAAAACCGACTTTCGCAAGGTTCTTGAATTCTTTTTTCAGATTCACGACCCAACCACCAAGAACCAGCAAGGGAATGACCGAGGCATGTCGTATCGCTCGGCCATTTACTTTACGAGCGATGAACAAAAGCGTGTTGCTCTGGATACCATTGAGGACGTGAACGCATCAGGAATATGGCCTGGCAAAGTCGTCACCGAAGTCGAAGCAGCGGGAGACTTCTGGGAAGCCGAACCGGAACATCAGGACTATTTGGAAAGAAATCCTGGTGGTTACACCTGCCATTACCCACGGAAAAATTGGGTTCTGCCCAAACGAGCCAGTGACAGCAAGTAATTGCCGGAAGCATTGGATGTTGAAGTTGTTTTCGAACTCATGCTGAATCCCTCGTTTTCTCAATCGCAATGAGTCCGAAATATGCGTCGAATTCTGATTGCTGAATGCAAGCAAGAAGTATCTACCTTCAATCCTCATTTGAGCCAGTACGGCGACTTTCGAGTTCGATATGGCCAGGACTTGCTGAGCTACCATCGGTCGGTACGGAATGAGATTGGCGGAGCATTAAGTGTCTTCGACGCGAAACCGGACGTGGAGGTTCGGCCGGCTTATAGCGCCTGCTTTATCACTTCGGGTGGGACTTTGGCAGCTGGCGCATGGCATAGGATTGCTCATGAATTTCTGGAGAGCATCCGAACTGCGCCGGCAGTCGACGGTGTTTACTTGTGCATGCATGGCGCGATGGCAAGCCAAGACGAACTCGACCCAGAAGGATACCTGATTGAAGAAACTCGCCGTCTGCTCGGAAACGATGTTCCCATTGTGGTCTCGTTAGACCTGCACGGGATACTCACGGATCGAATGGTAGAACATTCCGATGCCATTGTTGCCTACCATACTTACCCACACGTCGACTTCTTTGAAACGGGGCAGCGGGCAGCTCGATTGTTAATCCAAGTCTTGGATGGGGCTCGTCCGGTCACTGCCAAGGTCGCGATTCCTGCATTGGTACGCGGTGATGAATTGATCACGGCGACTGGATTGTTCGGCCAAAGCATTCGCATGGCCCAACAATTGGAATCCAAGCCGGGAGGGCTTTCCGCTGGCATGTTCATTGGGAATCCCTTTACGGACGTTCCATCGCTTCAAACTTATAGCTTCGTCGTAACGGATAACAACCCTGTGATGGCGGAACAGGAAGCGATCCGCATCACAGAAAGTTTTTGGCCCAATCGTCACCAAATGCGAGTTCCATTGATCAGTCTTGATGAAATGGCCAATCGAATGCTAGAAGCCAATCAAGGAACCATCGCGATTGTGGATGCCGCAGACGCAACCAGCTCCGGCGCTTCCGGGGATAGCAATGCCATATTGAAAAAGCTGATCGAATGTGGATATCAAGGCAGAACGCTGTTGCCGATTGTGGATGCTTCTGCAGTGCTTCAGGCCTTTGAAGCAGGTGTCGGGGCGACGATTCAAACTCAAGTTGGTGGAACGCTGGATGCTGGTCGCTTCAAGCCGATGAAGATCGAAGGTCGAGTACGCCATTTGTCAGACGGCTTGTTTCGCAGCGAGTCTTTTGGCGAGGTCTGGGACTCCGGCCCGTCAGCCATTTTGGAATGCGATAACTTTACTCTTGCGATCAGCAGCCGAGCAGTAAGCTTGTACGATCGTTCGTTCTTCTACTCACTGGGACAAAACCCGCGAAACTTTGACGCTGTGGTGGTGAAGTCGCCGCATTGCCAACACCACATGTTTGCAGATTGGTGCCAGGAGATGCTCAATGTCGATGCACCTGGATCGTCCAGCGCGAATTTAGCGTACCTTGGGCACACGCGATGCCCACGCCCCATTTTCCCATTGGATCAGGATGTAGCGCTGAAGCCAGTTGCAAAAATATTTTCCCGAGGAGATAGGAAGTCGTGAAGATCACCGAGATACGTTGTGCAGGCTTGAGGGGTGCAACGCCGGAAGGAGGCTGGAGCAACGAACTTCGGCCGGAGGATTGCGTCCACACTTTGATTGCAGTGCATACCGATTCAGGCATGGTGGGACTTGGCAGTGTCTTCACCAACGACGCGTTGGTCCGCGCCTCGCTTGCGTTGCTGGAACCGTTGTTTGTGGGTGAGAGTGCATTGGAGCCTGAGCGGGTCAGCGAAAAGCTTCATCAGCATATGTTCTGGCTCGGCAGGGGCGGATCGATCACTCATACGATCAGCGGGATCGATATCGCGCTGTGGGACTTACTAGGCAAAGCTACCGGCCAATCCGTCGGTCGCTTGCTGGGCGGTCGTTATCGCGAGCGAGTTCAACCGTATGCATCTTTGTTGATGCAAGAGCCATCAAAAATGCGAGACAGTTTGTTGGCCGTCAAGGCTCAGGGGTTTCGAGCGTTCAAGATAGGCTGGGGCCCATTCGGTCGCAAAAGCAACTCGATGGACGAAGCCATTGTCAAAGCGGCTCGCGATGCCATCGGCCCGGATTCTTATTTGATGGTCGATGCAGGTGGGAGCGATGCCTACTGGACCAACGGTTACAAGTGGGCATTACACGCTGCTCGGATGCTGGCGGATTATGACGTGTATTGGTTCGAAGAACCGCTGCAACCCGATGCGATCGAAGATTTCGTGTTGCTGCGCGAGCATTCGCCGATTGCGATCGCTGGCGGCGAGGTCCTGACACGCAGGCAATCGTTTCAACCATGGCTACAAGCACGAGCGTTTGACATCGTGCAACCTGATGTGACCAAGGTCGGTGGTATCAGCGAAGAACGGCGCATCGCCTGGATGGCGCAGGATTATGGAGTTCGATTCATACCTCACGGCTGGAATACAGCGGTCGGTTTAGCGGCGGACCTGCAGCTGGCATCGGCCTTCTCTGGCACCAATTTCGTCGAATACTTAACTGGGTCGCCATTCATCGACGAAATCACGGTGGGAGGCTGGACGTTAGATTCGGAGGGTATGCTAAATATCCCGAACAAACCTGGCCTTGGGTTGGATCTCGATCCCGAAGTAATCGC